>JAJZKY010000001.1 GCA_021803885.1 Planctomycetota bacterium | reverse complement strand
CCCGCCTGGCCAGCGGCGAATGGCTGGCGGCGTGGGCCCTGACGGAGCCCGGCTCTGGTTCGGACGCAAGCAGCGCGCGCACCACTGCCGTCAGAAAAGGCGACCGGTACGTATTAAACGGAACCAAGACCTTCATCACCAACGGGCATTACGCCGACGTGGTAGTGGTCATCGCGGTAACCGACAAGCACCGCGGCACGCATGGATTATCAGCTTTTGTCGTAGAAAAGGGGACCAAGGGATTCCGCCCGGGCAAGAAGGAAAACAAGCTGGGCCTGCGCGCCAGCGACACCAGCGAGCTGATCTTTCAAGACTGCGAAATCCCTGCGGAAAATCTCCTGGGCATTGAAGGCGAAGGATTCATTGACGCCATGCGCGTGCTCGATGGCGGAAGGATCTCCATCGCCGCCATGGCTCTGGGCATCGGCCGCGGGGCGCTGGACGCGGCCGTGAAATATGTGAAGCAACGGAGGCAGTTCGGCAAGGCTATCGCGGAGTTCCAGGGCATTCAATGGAAGCTGGCCGATATGGCGACCGAGTTGGATGCGGCGCGGTTGCTGACGCAGCGTGCGGCGGTGCTGAAAGACGCGGGCCGCAAGGTCACATGCCAGTCGTCCATGGCAAAGCTGTTCGCCAGTGAAGCAGCGGCGCGCATCTGCGATACGGCGGTGCAGTTGTTCGGTGGCTACGGCTTCATCAAGGATTTCCCCGTGGAGAAGTTCTATCGCGATGTAAAGCTGTGCACCATCGGCGAAGGAACAAGCGAAATTCAGCGCATGATTATCGCCAGAGAGATTCTCAATGTCTATCCGTCGCGCGGATGAGGTGCGGTGCTGAAAAGCAGATGAACGAGCGCGTCAAAATCATCGAGTGTCCGCGCGATGCGTGGCAAGGGCTGCCGGAGATCATTCCGCCGGAGGCCCAGGTAGCCTATCTGCGCAAGCTCATTGATGCGGGCTTTACACATATCGACGCGGTAAGCTTTGTCTCGCCCGCCGCGGTTCCGCAGATGGCCGCCTCCGAGCGGGTGCTTGAACTACTGAAGCCGCCCGAGCATGTCGAGATGATCGGCATCGTTGTGAACCCCCGAGGCGCCGAGCGCGCCATTGCGACAGGCGCGGTGCGCACGCTGGGATTTCCTTACTCGATTTCGTCTGAGTTTCTTCGCCGCAACCAGCATCAAACGCCGGCTGAATCGCTTCGCACGCTGGAAGAGATCATCGCCCTGGCCGCAGCGGCCAGGCTCAACGTGGTGGCGTATCTCTCCATGGCCTTCGGCAATCCCTATGACGAGCCGTGGAGCATCCGCGCCGTGCTCGATGCCTGTGCCCAGTTGGCTGCCTGCGGCGTGCAACAAATTTCGCTCGCGGACACGGTGGGCATGGCAGCGCCGGAACAGATTGCGGAAACCGTAGCGGCAGTGATTTCCGCGCATGACACGATGGAGATCGGCGTTCATCTTCATGCGCGAAGAAACGACGCGGAAGCGCGCATTCGCGCCGCCTTCGCGGCCCGCTGCCGGCGCTTTGATGCGGCCCTCGGCGGGCTGGGCGGCTGTCCCTTCGCGCAGGATGCACTAGTAGGCAATCTGCCCACGGAAACATTGATTGAGGTGCTGCGCCGATGCGGCGCGGAGCTTCCGAGGCTGGCGCCTCTTGGCGAATTGATGCGCGCCAGCGCGGCGATCGCCGCGGGCCGTGGCGCCTTCACGCGTGCCTGAGGCGCTCCGGCCTCGGCGCCGAAGTAGAGTTGCGGTGTTGGAGGGTGCTGTGAGCTACACATCGATTCTGGTTGCCGACGATTCCCTGCTGCGGACGATCACACTCAATCGCCCCGAGCGGCGCAATGCCATGACGCCCGCGATGCAGATGGAACTGATCGCGGTGCTCGAAGAAACAGCAGCGAGCAACGTCAGGGCGCTGGTTTTGACCGGAGCCGGCAATGCATTTTGCTCGGGGCTGGATTTATCGGCGCTGCAGGCAATGCCGAACCAGTCCGCACCCGAACATCGCGCAGACGCCGAGCGTATCGCGCGCCTCTTTCTCTCGCTGCACGAGTTGCCCATGCCATCGATCGCGGCGGTGAATGGCGCCGCCGTTGCCGGCGGAGCGGGACTGGCCACAATCTGCGATTTCACCCTCGCAACGCCCGAGGCAAAGTTCGGCTTTATCGAAGTGCGCATCGGCTTTGTCGCCGCGCTGGTTTCTGCATTTTTGATGCAGCAAATAGGCGACAAGCGAGTCCGCGACCTGCTGTTGTCCGGTCGCATCCTGGCTGCAGAGGAAGCCCTGCGTCTGGGACTGGCTAATGAAATTGTGCAGCCGGAAGAGCTGATGGAGCGCGCTCGTGCGCTTGCCGTACTTCTGGCGGCCAACAGCCCGCAGGCCATTCGCGCCACCAAGCAACTGCTGGCTGAGCAGAACAAAGCATGGCTGGATGCCGCGATTGTCCGTGCCATCGAGGCCAGTGTCGAGGCAAGAAACAGAGGAGATTTTCGCGAAGGCATCGCGGCGTTTCTTGAAAAAAGAAAACCGGAGTGGGGAAAATAGCCCCGGCCTATACCGCATCCTCGCGAAAAATAACTGGTGCGCCCGTTCGCCCCTGCACCTGCTCGCGCGTGACACCTTCAGCCAGCTCGCAAACCACAAAGCCCGCGCCGGTGATATCGAGCACGCAGAGATCGGTAATCACGCGGTGGACAACGCCTGCGCCGGTAAGCGGCAGCGTGCAGACGCGCAGCAGCTTGGCGCTGCCATCGCCAGTTGTGTGCTCCATCAGAACCAGAACGCGGCGCACGCCCGACACCAGATCCATCGCGCCGCCCATGCCCTTTACGCGCTTGCCGGGAATCATCCAGTTGGCCAGATCGCCGCGCTCGGAAACCTGCATCGCGCCGAGAATGGCCAGATCGATGTGCCCGCCGCGAATCATGGCAAAGGATTCAGCGCTGGAAAAAGTGGCCGCTCCGGGTACAAACGTGACCGTCTCTTTGCCGGCATTGATCAGGTCCGCATCCACTTCGCTCTCGCGCGGAAACGCCCCCATGCCAAGCAGTCCGTTCTCCGATTGCAGCGTGACAGACACGCCCGCGGGAATATAGTTGGCAACCAGCGTGGGAATGCCGATGCCCAGATTCACATAGAAGCCATCCCGCACTTCCCTGGCGGCGCGCGCCGCCATCTGTTCACGCTTCCAGGCCACTGGCTGACTCCTTGCGAATGGTGCGCTTCTCGATGCGCTTTTCCGGATGCGGATTATGAACGAGACGATGGACGTAGATGCCCGGCGTGTGGATCGCGTCGGGATCAAGTTCGCCCGCCTGAACGACGATCTCCGCTTCAGCCACGGTAATCCTGCCGCAGGCAGCCGCCTGCGGGTTGAAGTTGCGTGCCGTGCGCCGGTATATCAGATTTCCGTGCAAATCGGCCTTCCATGCCTTCACCAGCGCCACATCGGCCTGAATGCCGCGCTCCAGTATGTACGTAACGCCGTCGAACTCCTTATGCTCTTTGCCCTCGGCCACCAATGTGCCAACGCCGGTACGGGTATAGAAGCCCGCGATGCCTGCGCCGCCGGCTCTCATGCGCTCGGCCAATGTGCCTTGTGGACAAAACTCCACTTCCAGTTCGCCAGCCAGATACTGGCGCTCGAACTCGGCATTTTCGCCCACGTAACTGGAAATCATCTTCCTGACCTGCCGGGATTCAAGCAGGATTCCCAGGCCCCAGCCATCGACGCCTGCGTTATTGCTAGCAATGGTCAGATTGCGCGCGCCGCTGTCGCGCAGGGCGGCAATCAAAGTCTCGGGAATCCCGCACAACCCAAAGCCGCCGATGGCCAGCAAAATGCCGTCGCGGACGATGTCCCGAAGCGCGCTGCGTGCATCCGGCCACAGCTTGTTCATCCCCGTTGCGAGCTTGCTGTCGTGGTCCATTTGACGATCGCACCCGGACTGCGGGTCGCACTCCTTCACACCAAACTCTAACCGCACTTGGGTGAGAGCGCAATTTCAGTTTGATTGTGAGGCGCCGAATGTGGGCAGACAGGATGTGCTAAGCGACGTTGCGGTGCAGCCTTGCCTTGGCTTCCGCGAGTTCGGTCTCCACGCGTATGGAGAGCAGCTTTCTGGCTTTCTCCAGATTGCGCCGCCGCGTGGCAGTCAGCCCCTTGCCGACACGCGAAATATAGAAACTCAGAACGCGCATCCCCGACGCAGCGCCCTGCGGGAACGATTCCTTCGAGGTAAGCACTTCCACGATTCTTTCCGGGGGATTTGCAAACAGGTTGGCGGGAATACGATCGGAATCTGTGTTCAATTCACTCCTCCGAGGGACTTTCGTCTGACAAATATGGAGCCCGGCTTGCACCTTAGTCTGCCCTTTTCCATGGGAACCGGATAAAAACTCACCTGTTTCATGTGATGATTGCAGTAGGAAAATCCCTCTGTTCACTTCCCCTTCAGTCCGCATGCCCTGCTGCAAGACACTGCTGCCATGTACGCTCCCGCGCCGGCAGTATACAGGTGTCACCCATCATAGGACCCTGCATGAAGACTGAATGAACCGCGCATGAACGCTTCACGTAACGCTCGTCTCGCTGAAGGAAGCAATTCAACCTTGAATCACCGTCTCCATTTGTGAGATTCACGACGGTCTATGTACCTCAGATGCCACGCTGCCACATCTTTGTTGCTTGCCTCGTCCGCGCCGGCGCTGTCGCATCGGCCTGGCGGGATACTCGCCGTGGAATTCTGCGGTCGCACCCTCGCTTTGGATCTATTGCACCTCAATGGACGAAATCCGCGCGCTGGGAGCGCAGCGAGCCGAAAACGCCAGCACATTGCCTGCTGAGTTACGCTCAAGCTTCGCCTGAATCCAGACCACACGCGCCCGGTTCCCAGTCGGAGGAAACTCAATCCACGTTCCCACCATTCCGTTTACATGGAGTTTGGCATAGCGTGGCGATGCGCTTGGATTGGTGTAAGTGATGGCAATGGCGGCCCAGCGGTGAGACGAAACAACGCCGGAGAATCGCACCGGAGCATCCTTTCCCGCTGGAGTTTCCGGCGCATGTCTTTCACCGGAGCGCAGGGGCGTATAGCGATTCATTCCTCCTTCTCTTCCGCGAAGCAGCAGGAAGATCGCATCGTTGGCAGGAACCGCGGCTGCGTAACTGTTCCGCAGCAAGCCAAGCGTTTTGCCGGTCCACACGTTGGTTACCTGCACCGGCGAGGATGGCACCAGCCCCAGATCATTCCACTGGACCGCAATGCGCGCCGGCGAGCTGGTACGATTCAGGAGCACAACCGCGCGCTCTCCGGGAGTAGCCAGCCGTTTCGACCAGACTTCGAGGCCGCGGCCGGGCCTTGCCACCTCGATGGCTTGCAGCCCCAGGCGATCCTGATCGATGGCCAGCATCATGGGGTTCTTAAGAGTCTTCAGCGTCGCGTCATTCAGTTTGGTCAGATCCGCCCCAATGAGCAGCGGAGCGCCGGAGACAGCCCATAGCGCCATGTGCACACGATCCTGCTCTGCGGTCAGACCCGGCATACCGGCGACCAGCATGTCCGGGTCGTTGTAGAAGCCAGTGTGCTCGGCCGCGGGATGGATGCCCTCCTCAAAATTCGAAATCACGTGGGCAAAGCTCGCCTTCCGGTTCGCATGTGGGCTGCTGGCCACAATCGGAGCAACAATGTCTCTGCTGGTACGCCAGATATCCGCATCCATGCCGCCGATATGCGGCGCCCAGGTCCACGGGCTGTCCGTGCCCTGTTCGCAAATGGAGAAATACAATTTGTGTCCAGTCAGTCTTTCCGCGCGCTCTATCGCGTGGGCAATCTCGGCGTACTGCACTGAAGGGTCGAGATGCTCCTCGTCGCCGCCGCACCAGTCCACCTTGACGTAATCAAAGCCCCACCTGGCGAACTGCAAAAAGTCCTGATCGTAGTGTCCCTGGCTTCCGGTATGCAGGTACTTGGGGCCTATGTCGGGATACATGCTGCTGCAGCCGTTGAAACCGGCGTCAGTATAGATGCCGGCCTTCAAGCCCAGCCCGTGAATGTATCGCACGATGTTCGCCATGTCCCCGGCATGTTCGCCCGGAGCAAGCGCCGGCCAGGCTTTGCGATTCACCACGATATTCCCCTTGGCGTCGCGCTGGCCCAGCCACCAGCCTTCGTCAATATTGATGTATTGGTAGCCTGCCCGCTTCAATCCCGTGGAAATCATCGCTCGCGCCTGCTGCATCACGATCCGCGCGTCGATGGTGTTGGAAAAGCTGTTCCAGGAAGACCAACCCATCGGTGGCGCACTGATGCGCGCAGGCTGACCTGGTTCGGCATGGGCGGCCCATACTGATAAGCAGAGAACCCCGCAAGCCAGAAGCGCACGAATGCGATGCATGGAACAAATCTCCTTGTTAAAGCGTCAAAAGCTCTACGAAAAATAAGAGTATCGCCTCGGACGTCTCGCCGCCAGTCTCTCCCCAGGTAACTGTGAGCAACTGAAGCCTCGACGTCTGGTACAGCTTCGGCGCCGCCGAGAGCAAACCGGGAATCGGATGAATCTGCTGATTAGACGATTCTGAACCGGTACGCCAAGCGACGATAGATCCGAGGAGGCAGGACATAGACGCCGATGGCGCCGGCGAGTGAGCTTGCCGGCGGCTGATTGAGGGCTCTAAGCTGACTCGTTTTGGCTGGATTAATGCCAGCGTTAGATTGACAATTGATCTTAATCGATTATAAGCTACTCCTTCATTCCCCGGGAGGGCATGCGCTGGCCGATAGCTTGGCCTGAAGTGCGACGCTCGGCATAAGACGACGAAATCTGCTGGCAATGGAGCGTGGCAACCCACCCCGAGGTTGAGCACGACTCTGCTGTGATTGTGCAAGATGCCCAGGCCTGCGGCGCTATTCACCGCCAATGAGTTGCTGGCTCGGGCATCCGAATCTGCACTATGGCAAAGCACTTGATCGGGCCGTTGGCCGCAGGGCGAAGTGCGAAGGCTTTGCATCAGTCCTGGAGCCACGCTTGGCTCCTCACGCGCGGCCTGCGGAGGAAGAGTTGCGGGGGCGGCGCGAGTGAAGTGGCAGGTGTAACGCGAAAACGAAAGTCCTGCTGAAATCGATTGCCGTACGTTCAATTGAAGATGGGCTATGATCCGGGAGTTGATATGAATGCAGTGGCAGGCAAATCGCGGTTGAAGAAACATGAGGCCATGCTCGATCGGGTGGCGCGTCACAATGTTCGCGAAGAGATTCAACGCCGTATTTTGTCGGGTGAAACGCGGCCCGGCGAGCGATTGAGCCAGCAGAGCCTGGCGCGGGAGATGGGTGTGGCGCAGGGAACGGTTCGGGAATCGCTGTTTGAACTGCAATGGCTCGGACTGGTCGAGTCGATTGACCGGCTGGGGGTGTTCGTAGGAAAGCTGGATGTGGAGCGCATTTGCGAGGCCTATCAGGTGCGCGCGGTACTGGAAGGGTTGGCAGCGCGGTTAAGTTGCAACAACGCGGGACGGGCTGACATTTCGACGCTGCGCACCATCGCGGAAGATATCTACAAGCTGGCCAGGAAGGGACACGAGGACGAACGCGGGCGGTTGGACCGGGAGTTCCACTTCTACATCACTAAACTCTCGCGCAACAAAATTCTGATCAAGTTAGCGGAGAGCTACCGCGTGCTGGGTATGACAGTGCAGGCATCGCGAGAGCAGCAACGCATCTACGAAGAACACCTCGCAATCGTGGACGCAATCGAGCGAAATGTCGCCGATGAAGCGGAGCGGCTGGCGCGCATGCATGTGACAGACGCGGCTGGCAGAATCGAAGCCGAGGGGCGCCAGGGTAACTTCGTCCCCAAGTGGGTGGATTAAGACGGGAGTACTTCAATGAACCCGGCCATGTAAGCAAACACGGCAAATATATCTCAACGGCAAGTGAATTCCGACCAGTGAGGAGGCGCGCGATTAGGGCGCATCTTCAGGCTGATGGTGCGGACTGAAGCAGCAATGTGCAGCATCGCCGGCGGCGAGTCAAAGCCTGTTCAGCAGCATGAAGCGCCGCGGCCGGGGACTGGAGCCCGGCCGCAAAGCTCCAGGGGCTTTCCTGGAGACGAAAACACATTTCCATCGAGGGCGTAGATGACATCTCAGACAAAGAAAGAAGGAGCAAGAACATTTCAAGCATAGAAAAGGAGCAGGGATAATGATTCATTTCTTAGTTCACGATTCGGCAGACACTGTGGGCGTGGCCGTGGTGGATTTAGCCGCTGGAACCGAATGCGCCGGGCGCGATCTTGCGACCAATGCGCCGCTGAAGGCGAAGACGGCCGAAGCTATTCCGCTGGGCCACAAGTTTGCGCTGCGGGATTTCGCAGAGGGCGATACAGCCATTAAATACGGCTGCGAGATCGGGCGCGTGGTAAAGCCCATCCGGGCTGGCGAGCACGTTCATGTACACAACCTGAAGACGAAGAGGTGGGCATAATGGCGAATGAGCGGAAGGTACTTGCGTATCGGCGGGAAAACGGGCGCGTGGGCATTCGCAACCATGTGATCATTCTGCCCGTGGATGATATTTCCAATGCCGCGTGTGAAGCAGTGGGCAACAACATCAAGGGGACGCTCGCTCTGCCCCACGCATATGGACGGCTGCAATTCGGCGAAGATCTGGAACTGTTTTTCCGCACCATGATCGGCACAGGCAGCAACCCCAACGTAGCCGCGGCGATTGTGATCGGGATTGAGCCGGGCTGGACAAAACGAATTGTGGACGGCATCGCCAAGACAGGCAAGCCGGTGGCCGGATTTTCAATCGAGGGCCAGGGCGACATTGCCACGGTGGCGCAGGCCTCGGTGAAGGCGAAGGAGTTCGTGCAATGGGCATCGGAATTGCAGCGGACGGAATGCGACTTCAGCGAGCTTTACATCAGCGTGAAGTGCGGCGAGTCCGATACAACCACGGGGCTTGCAAGTTGCCCGACTGTGGGCAACGTGATTGACAAGCACTGCGCCAGGGGCGGCACCGCATCCTTCGGGGAAACGACGGAATTGACGGGCGCCGAGCACATCGTTGCGGCAAAGGCCGCGAACGAAGAAGTGCGCAAGCAGTTCATGGCGATATTCGACGACTACCAGAAGCTGGTCTTTGCGCAGAAGGTTGACGACCTCGCGGATTCGCAGCCGACCAAAGGCAACATTGCAGGCGGGCTCACCACGATCGAGGAAAAGGCTCTGGGCAACGTGGAGAAGCTGGGCAAGAAGACGAAGTTTGTCGGTTGCCTGCAACCTGCGGAAGCGCCGGGCGGTGACGGTCTGTGGTTCATGGATACGTCGAGCGCCGCGGCAGAAGCAGTAACGCTGTGGGCCGCGTCGGGCGCGGTCGTACATCTGTTCCCCACCGGGCAGGGCAATATCGTCGGCAACCCGATTGAGCCGGTCATCAAGCTTTCCGCGAATCCGAAAACGGTGACGGCGATGAAGGAACACATCGATGTGGACGTTTCGCCCATTCTGCAGGGCGAGATGACGCTCGACCAGGCCGGCGACGCACTGATCGATATGATTGTGCGCACGGCAAACGGCAGGCTTACCGCGGCTGAGGCGCTGGGCCATCGCGAATTTGTGATGACCAAGCTCTACCGCAGCGCCTAGGCATGGAGCTGAAGATGGCCACGAAGCGTTATGCGAAGGAACCGCTGGAAAACCTGGTTACGAAGTTGGCGGCCGGCATGGGCGTGCCCACGGAAGATGCAGCACGGTTCGCGGAGGTGCTGGTGGACGCGGACCTGCGCGGCGTTTCCACGCATGGCGTTTCGCGGCTGAACATCTATTTGAAGCGAATCGAGGCTGGACTCATCGATCCGAGAGCGGAGCTCATGATCGACAGGCTAAGTGGCAGCATCCTGGCGCTGAACGCGGGGAACGGGCTCGGCCAGGTCCAGGCGCGAAAGGCGCTCGACATGCTGCTCCCGCTTACGCGCCAAAATGGCGTTGCCGCGGCCACGATTCGCAACTCGCAACACTTTGGCGCCCTCTCGTGGTACTGCAATTATGTGGCGCGCCAAAGAATGGTGCTGCTGGCAATGACCAATTGCGAGCCTGCCATGTCTCCCGAAGGCGGATACGAGGCGTTTTTCGGAACCAACCCGATCGCCGCTTCGTTCCCCACCGGCAAGGGCTTCCCGGTGAAGATAGACTTGGCCACTTCGACGGTGGCGCGCGGCAATATCATCGCCGCGCAGAAAAAGGGCGCGGCAATTCCAGAAGGATGGGCGCTCGACCGCGAAGGCAATCCCACAACCGACGCGTCCGCGGCCTTGCTGGGAACCGTTCTGACCATGGCCGGGCACAAGGGATACGCACTGGCGATGATGGTGGAATTGTTCAGCGGCGTGCTTTCCGGTGCGGCCATCGGCGCGGATGTGGGATCCATGTACAAAAACATGAACCGTCAACAGGACGTGGGCCATTTCTTCTGTCTCTTCGACATCGAGGCATTTCTCGATTACAAAGAATATCTTTGCAGGGTGGATGCGACCATCGACCGCATCAAGGCTTCCAAGAAGCGGCCAGGGGTCGAGGAAATTCTGGTTCCGGGAGAACGCTCGGCGCGGCAGGCCCACATCAACAGCGCCGCGGGAATTCCGGTCTCTGACGAAACGGTTGCAGAAATGGAGCAGTGGTGCTTGCGGCTCAAGGTCGCATTCGCCTGCCCGGAGGTGGTTTGCTAATTTATGTCCGACATTCTGATATCTGAAAACATTCGGGGCGCCGGTGTGGATGCGCTCCAAAGCCGCTTTGACGTTTCCCTGCAGCCTGATTTGTGGAAGTCGCCGCGGGCGCTGGCGCAACAACTCAAGGGCTATCGGGCGCTGATTGTGCGCAACCAGACGCCGGTAACGGCGGAGTTGCTTGGCGGTGCGGCGGAATTGATCGTTGTGGGCCGCGCCGGTGTTGGGCTGGACAATGTGGATATAAAATTCGCCGAAGAAGCGGGGATTGTCATTGCATCGACGCCTGACCAGAACTCGATCAGCGCAGCGGAACTGGCAATTGGCATGATTCTCTCACTGGCGCGCATGATTCCCGCCGCGGATCGCGACACAAAGCAGGGCAACTGGAACCGGCAGAAGTTTGTAGGCGTGGAGTTGTACGGCAAGACGTTGGGCATCGTGGGCGCGGGCAGGATCGGATACCTGACGGCGCGGCGCGCAATGGCCTTTGGCATGAAGATCCTGACTTACGATCCTTATCTGAGCCCGGACAATGTGCTCTTGAGCGATTTGCAGGCGAAGCTGGTAGGTCTGGACGAGTTGTTGCGCAGGGCTGATGTCGTGTCCTGTCATTTGCCGGCAACGCGCGAGACGGCTGGACTCATGAACAGCGCGTGCTTTAGCAAGATGAAGCCAGGCGCACTCTTTGTGAACACGTCGCGCGGCGCCGTAGTTGCGGAAGCCGATCTGCTGGCGGCATTGAAAAGCGGCGCGCTCGGCGGCGCGGGGCTGGATGTACGCTCATCGGAGCCGCCAGCGGTCGGTGAGCTGGAGACGCTGCCCAACGTGATTCTGACGCCGCACATTGCGGCCTTCACGCGTGAAGCGCAGGAGCGCGTGACGAGGGCGGTTTGCGAAGACGTGGCGCGGGTCCTGGATGGAAAGCCGGCGATCAATCCCGTTGCCAGCGCCATGCCGCGAAAACAAGCGGTGAAGTAGAGAGCAGATTGACGCGATCTGTCTCGGCTGCCGGTGTCAAAGCCTGGAATTGTTGAATGCTCTCCCTCAGCGGCAGGCGCCCCGTTGCTTCTGCGCCACTCACGGAACAGTTGGATTTGCACGGCCCACGACACCCGTTAAACTCCCGTCCAGGCGAGGTGAGGAAAAAGGGCCTGAACCACGAGTGCCATGGAGGGCCAGCACGTGCAGTTTGTGGCAGCCGTAAGCCATTGGGGAAAAGGCTCCCAGTAGATATGCCTCAGTTTCCGGTCTCGCGGCCAAATTATCGGTGCGCACGAGTCTCCGTCCGGTTATTTCTCGCGGGGGGCCTCCACCAGAACCCGCTTCCGCTTCACCCGCCATCGTCAGAATGCTGTAAAGTGGTCCTGCCGGTCGAGATTTTTACGGCAAACGGCAATAAGGGTCTCAACTGGCAGTGTCCGTCAAAGGGACGACCCCTCAAATCGCTTATTCACTTGCTGACGCCCTGATCACCCATCCCAGGAAACGTCCGGAATGATCCGATGGGGAAGAAAAATGAGCAGCGCTGAATGAGCCGAATAAAGCAACCGAAGGAGCGATTCATGCGGGCAACGCGCTTTCTGCAACACAGCCTTCTGCTTCTTTGCGGACTTGGGCTATTGGCGCCGCGTGCCCTGTCATCTCAAAGGCCTCGCCGGGCGATGGAATTGCTGCATCTTTTCTATCTCGCCAGCGGAGGAAACAACTGGGCTCCACTGGCCCAGGAGGAAGTTACGGGCACATTGGACCTTGGTGGAATTAGCGGCAGCATCTATCAACTTATCGATTTGAAGCATGGTAGAGACGTAACAGAGATCAATGCCGGCCCGCTGAAAACGAAAGATGTCACGCTGACCGATTCCAGTTGGGAGATCAATCAAAACGGAATCGTCACCTACAGCGACACGCCCACGGCGAAGAGAGCTGCGATCGATGGATCATTTGAAGATCGTAACGGCTGGTTTAATCCTCCGGAGAACGAACTGGTCGACGACGGCACCCGGCGGTCCCACGGGAAAAAATACGACCTGGTCACCGTCACACCGCCCGGCGGCCGCAGCATGACGCTTTGGCTCAACGCTCGCAACCACCTGCTCTATCGCATCGATCAACTGGATTCCGATCATCACAAGGACATCACCTTTTTCTCCGACTACCAAAAGATCGACGGCGTACAGATTCCCTTTCTTGTGCGCTTGTCAAATGGCGATAGAAGCCAGAACATCGTCGAGCGGGTTGAGACGATACGGTTTTCATCGACCATCGATCAGGCTGCATTCATTGCGCCGCCTTCTACGTTCAAGGATGCGCGGCTGCTGGGGGGGCGAAGTTCTGTGACCGTTCCCTTCACCATCTTCACCGGGCACATTCTCATCCAAGTCTCAATAAACGGGCACGCCCCTGTTCCGTTCCTGCTTGATACAGGCGGAAGAAATTACCTGACTCCAAAGGCAGCAAAGCAACTGGGGGTGCGCGGGAGCGGGAATATTCCGCTCGATGGAGTAGGACAAAAACAGGAAAACGCCCACTTTGCCAAAGTGAGTGAGCTGCGCTTGGGCGCGGTGCAAATGCTCAACCAGGTGTTTGTGATTGGCCCACTTCCAGAGACCCTCGAAAACAGAGGAAAAGAAGCGCCAATTGCAGGACTTGTCGGTGCTCAATTGCTGCGATGCTTTCCGACAACCTTCAACTACTCCAAAAAAACGCTGACTTTTTACCAGCCGGGAATGGTTCCACCCGAACCATCAGACGCACAAGCTTTCAGGCTCTACTTCGGCGGTGGTCACCCCTACATGCAGGTTACAGTCGATGGCGTTGCAGGCATATTCGGCATAGATACAGGAGACTACGGTTCCACCACGATCTTCGGCCCGTTCTACCTGGCGCATAAGTTCCCGATAGAACAACCCGCGCAAACTCGATCACAGGGCGGGATTGGAGGCTTTGGCACGGCGTTACTAACACGTGTCGGCAGCCTCGGCTTCGGCCGCTGGAAACTCAAGCACCCCCTCGTTACTCTTAGTTTTGCCCCCCAAGGAGCATTCTCTACCGGCTCAATCGCCGGCAACCTGGGCTTTAGGGTATTAAGGAACTTCGTTTTCACGCTCGACTACGAACACCAGAAAGCGTATTTCGTCCGGTCGAGTGAATATGGAATGCCGATTGCCTATAATCGCAGCGGCATGACGCTGGCTCAAGCAATTGACGGTAAAGTCCTTGTCCAACGCGTGAATCCTGACACGCCGGCGGCGGAAGCCAACATTCCGGTTGGCGCCGCCATTCTTTCTCTGAACGGAATGATCCCTTCGGGTACATCGCTGCCGGCAATCGACCGGGTACTTTCAGAGAAGGCTGGCACTGAGGTCAATGTTCGCTATACCTGGAACGGTGAACAGATGGATGCACAACTTCATCTCCGGGAACTCCTCCCACCCAATGGGGAAATGAAGCCTCTCACCCTCGGTTCGTCACAAAAGTAGATGCTCTTGACGCATTGCAACGGCAATTTCATCACGCGCGGCTCAAAGATGATGGGCGTATCTGCGCCTGCGGCGAGGCTACCTCAAGGTGCGGTGGCCCGCCCGGCAGCCGTGCGCGCAGATGCTGGTGACCCTGCCTGTCCACACCGTCTACCCATGCAGCCCACCTGCGCTCCTGGGGCACAAGATGCACCGTGTGACAAATCACCCTCACTTACAGCCGCACGCGCAGCTCAGCCCCATGATGGATAGCCAATTATGAGCAACAATGACCGTCCCCACAGCGGTCAAATCCGGACTGGCTGACGGACTGAAATTTTATAGGATCTCATACTTTCCTGGGTGGCATATTTGTGTAGTTTGGCGGCCCTGTTATCCTCTATAAGGAGAATTCATGAGCGTCGTTTCCGATCCAATAGGGGAAACCAGGTCGCAGGTCCCGGAATCCCGAACCCAGCGCGTAGAAATCCTGCACGAAATCTTCGAAACCCAAGCCGGACAAGCCCCCACGGCAACAGCGGTGATGTTCGGCCACCAGCAGTTGACTTACGCTGGTCTTGAAAGCGCCGCCAACCGCCTTGCGCGGCATTTGCGCGCTGCAGGTGTCGGACGCGGCGCCGTCGTGGCGATGCTCCTACCTCGTTCCCTCGATCCCTACATAGCTTTGCTGGGAATCCTCAAGTCGGGCGCTGCCTATGTCCCGATCGATCCCGAGTACCCTTTGGACCGCATTGCCTACATTCTGAAAAATTCCGGCGCCGCGGCTCTGGTCACAACTGCAAACCTCGCCCTGAAGATAGAAGACTTTGACGGGGTGGTCATCCGCATGGATGCCGACCGCGGTGCGTTAGCCGCGGAAAGCTCGGCGCGCCTGTCTCATGCCGAGGTCGGCGTGAGCGCGCACGATCCTTGCTACATCATCTACACCTCAGGATCAACGGGCCGGCCGAAAGGCGTGATCGTCGAACACCGGAACGCGGCATGGCTGGTGCGTGCCGAAGGCCACATGTATGGGGCGCGACCGGAAGACCGAGTCTATCAAGGCGCTTCTCTTGCTTTCGACCTGTCGGTCGAAGAGGTCTGGATAGCCTTCCACGCAGGGGCAACTCTGGTAGCTGCCACTCCGGAAATGATGCGTGCCGGACCCGATCTTTCCCGGATGCTCGCCGCCAGGGGCGTGACCATTCTTTCCTGCGTGCCGACTCTGCTTGCAATGCTTGGCGAGGATGTGCCGTCGCTGCGCTTGCTGATTCTGGGGGGAGAAGCATGCCCGGCCGGCTTGGTTAAACGCTGGGCACGTCCCGGACTTCGCATTCTGAACACCTACGGACCGACCGAGACCACCGTAATCGCCACCTACGCCGAACTTTCGCCTGACAGCCCTGTCACCATTGGCCGCGCCGTGCCCGGCTATCAGGTCTACCTGCTCGACGAGAAGCTGAAACCGGTGCCGCACGGCCAGATCGGCGAAATTTGCATCGGAGGCGCCGGTGTTGCGCGTGGTTATGTGGGCTTACCCGAGCAAACGCGCGAGCGATTTGTGCCCGATCCGTTCGCGCTCCCGGACGAACTGGGCGCGCGCATCTACCGCAGCGGGGATCTGGGACGGATCAACAGCGCGGGCGACATCGAATTCATGGGCCGCGCCGACACGCAGGTCAAGCTGCGTGGATTCCGCATCGAGCTGGACGAAATCGAATCGGTCCTGGTGCAGGCCGATAGCGGCATCCTCGCTGCCGCTTGCGCGGTGTGGCATGAGCAGACAACCGGCGCCGGGCAATTGGTCGGCTACATTGTTCCTCGTAACGGCAACCAGCCAGACCACGAGCGCATGCGCGCATTTCTGCGCAGCCGCCTGCCCAATTACATGGTGCCGGCGGTAATCGAGACGCTGACGGAGCTGCCCCTGCTGCCGAGCGGCAAACTGAACCGTTCGGCGCTGCCGCCGCCGAGGCAAGCCGAACCCAAACCCAAACCGGATTCTCCATCACTGCGCGCTCTGACCCCTACGGAGGAGTGCCTGGCGAAGGCTTGGAAAGCCGCGCTCGGCGTCCCATCCATCTCACCCGACGATGACTTCTTCGACCTGGGCGGAGACTCGTTGCGGGTTGCACGTATGGTCTCCGAATTGCGCGCGCAGCCAAATTTCGCCTCGGTGTGTGTGGCGAACGTCTATGATCATCCGACCATCGCTTCGTTGGCGGCCGCCCTGGAGGCAGGCAAGCGGCAATCGCATCACCAGTGCCCGCCCGCGCCTTCCGCAAATGCACCCCGCCAGCCGGAAGCAGCAGAGCGCAGACGGCATTTTATTGCCGGGACATGCCAATCCGTGTCGCTCTACTTCATGTTCGGCATGGGCGCCGCTGAATGGATCACGCCGTATCTGCTCTACTTGCTCCTCATCCACGACGGGCATTCGATGATCGAATCAGCGGCGTGGGCCGCGCTGAGCGCCGCCGCGATCTTTCCGGCATTCCTGCTGCTGGCTCTCGCCGCCAAATGGCTGCTGCTGGGACGGGTGCGCCCGGGGCGTTATCCGCTTTGGGGCTGGTTTTATTTGCGGTGGTGGTTTGTCCAGAATGTCGCCGGCATGCTGCCTTTGGATTACCTCGGCGGCACACCGCTGCTTCCGTTCATCTATCGGATGTTCGGCGTCAAGGTGGGAAAAGACGTGCATCTGGCCAGCGATAGCATCGCTGCTTTCGACTTGATTTCCATCGGCGATGGCGCAAGCGTGAGCGATGAAGCATCGCTGCCTGGCTTTACCGTCGAAAACGGCGAACTGGTTATCGGCGCGGTGAAGATCGGGCGCCGGTGCTTCGTTGGCGGCCGCACGGCGCTTGCTCCCGACACGGTAATGGAGGACGGAGCGCGCCTGGAAGATTTGTCTCTGCTTCCCGCCGGGGCACATATACCCGCAGGAGAAACGTGGGCCGGTTCGCCTGCCAGGCGCGTCTCCGATCCCGTGACCTCTATGCCGCCTGCACCGGCGCACGGCCCCTTGCGCCGCTTCGCAACCAGCGTCCTCTACGCTGCTCTGACGTTCGCATTTCCGATCCTCCTTTTCACCGCCATCCTGCCCGGGATGATCCTGCTGCTTCGGATCGACCTCTTCATTCATCCCCTGCGCTATTTCGCCGCGGCGCCGTTGGTGGGCGCCTCCTTTGTCCTGCTCCTCATGGCCGAAGTGATCGTGTTCAAATGGCTTCTGCTGGGCCGCGTTCGTCCCGGGGTGTACCCGGTCGATGGCGCTTTCTACATACGCCACTGGAGCGTGGAACAATTGCGTTCCCTCAGCCTCGATCTTCTCGGACCGCTGCATTCCACACTGTATGTGGTGCCGTGGTACCGTGCGCTTGGCGCCAAACTGGGGCGCTTCGTCGAGCTTTCAACCGCCACCTCCACATCGCCCGACCTGCTGGAAATCGGCGACGGGGGAACCGTGGCCGACGAAGCCTCGATGGGAACTCCCCATATCGAAGGCGGATGGATGAGAGTGATGCCAACGCGCCTGGGGCAGCGCGCTTTTGTAGGCAACAGTGGAATGCTCCCGGAAGGTGCGGTGCTGGGAGACGGTTCTCTGATCGGCGTTCTATCCATCGCCCCCGCGGACCCCGATCAAGCGGCAAAGCCGCATTGTTCATGGCTCGGTTCCCCGCCCATCCTGTTGCCTCGCCGCCAGGCCTGCGCCGGATTCTCTGAGGAGCGAACCTATACCCCGCCGCGCAAACTCCGCTTTGCCCGCGCCGCGTTTGAGCTCCTGCGTGTCACCCTGCCGCCGGCAGGCTTCATCATCGTCGCAGCCATTGTCATTGAATCAGCGCTCCTGCTGCTGCCCCCCTTTGGGCTGCCCGCCACCCTTCTGCTGCTGCCCTTGATCTACGGCGCCAGTTGCGTTGCCGTGCTGCTCGGCGTGGCGCTCGTCAAGTGGACTCTGATGGGGCGCTTCCGGCCCTTCGTGAAACCCCTCTGGAGCAACTTCATTTGGCGCCTCGAGCTGCAAAACGCGCTTTATGAATTTCTTGCTACGCCTCTCGTCCTGGATTTTCTGAGAGGCACACCTTTCCTCTCCTGGTATCTTCGGCTTCTGGGCGCGCGCATCGGCTCGTGCGTGTATGTGGGCACTACAGGATTCGTGGAGTTCGATCTCATTTATATCGGTGACCGCACAGCCCTCAATGAGGACTGCATCCTTCAGACCCACCTCTTCGAAGACCGCATCCAGAAGGCCGCGGAGCTGCACGTCGGCACGGACTGCAAAGTGGGAGCGGATTCCGTGGTGCTTTACGACTCGAAGATGGAGGACGGCGCGCGCCTCGAAGATCTCTCTCTTCTGATGAAGGGCGAGACGCTCCCGGCGCGGACCACGTGGATGGGTATTCCGGCGCAGCGTGCCGACGACGCAGATTTCGATGTCATCACTGATCAGAAAACGCAGTTTTCTGAATATCTGCAGGTATAGATCTCGATATCACCCGGCGGGTCCGGATCTCCGGCATGAGGATCACCACCACACAGCGGGTGCCCCAGCTCTCGCTTCTGACCTGGGAAGGGATGGGGCGAACTCGCGATTTTGAGCCCCCCCATACAGAATTTCGCGGGGATTTATTGGTGCCCGGAGGGGGAATTGAACCCCCACGACCGGTTAAGGTCTGCGGATTTTAAGTCCCTTTTCAGCACTCAGAAACGAAACGGGTTAGCGTGTATCCTCACTAACTACAAGAGGTTGCGCGTGCATGGGTGCGCATGAGAGTGCACCCGCTTCCGGAACAAATGGCGACAAAAATGGCTACATGGAAAAATCGGCAAACGCGACGGATTTTGTAGTCCGCAAAAATCCTCAGCGTGTCAATGTGGCCTTGGACCCGGCGCAAAAATAGCGATGTAATCTAAGTAACTACGCCCATAGACCGTGATGCCATATAAGCCCTTTTCCGTTTCGGTCACGGTGACTTCTTTAATCAGGAACCCTAGCCAGTCTTCAAATGTGTATGAGCCGTAGAATTGAAGCTCTTGGGCGCATGCATTTTCGAAGATTGGCCGCAAGGCTGCTTTCGGCTGAGGACCCGCGTTATTCATCATGTGAAGTGCAAGAAGCTGACTTCCAAAAATGAGTCGATGGGTCCGTTCGCAGCGTGCCATCAATTGAGTCCCGGCAAGATGTCGGACAAGAATCTCCCCCGTCTCTTCTGAGTCTAGGGGCATGTTCAGCGCCGTCAACTGCCTCTTTATGTTCATCACTGCTTCGTCAACAATTGCAATTCCCTGTCCGAACTGCCGAACTGCCGCCCGCTTCTCCTCCAAAATGGCATCAACGGCGGGAGACGTGGCAGTTGGCGTCACAGCAATCTCTGAGATAGCGGAGCCAATCTCCCCTTTCAGGGATGCGGGCGGTTCCTTTGCCTCTTCCTTAAGTTGAGCACTTGCCGGTGGCGCAGCCAATTCAAACCCTGGCGCTTTGATGTTGTTGATTCTCCCAATTAGCTCTGAGAGAGGCTTGCGAAACAGCAGGACCAGAATGAAGGCCGCAACCGGCCAACTCAGGACATCTCCAACGATGGTTTTCCAAAAATCTAACATACCCAAGGTTTAAAAAGCCTCCGGTCTCTTCCATCGCATCTCACTCATTCACCAAAAAATAATTCTCACATACCTTGCATTCGTATTTCCAAAGCACGCCTGAACTAGCGAATACGGGATGCAGTCTTATTTGCTTTCCATTAAGATCCATGCAAGCCGGACAGAACGGGTCCGGGTCACCATCTGCAAAATAGAGTTTGTGCTTTGTATCCCACCTCAAGTTGGCCCTAGTTTCAAGGCGGCTCCTCAGTTCCTTGTTCTCATCCCGCAAATTTCCAATCACCTCTTTCAATTCGAGAACGGAATCAAAGACCTCACTGAGCTTGTCTTTCAAGTCGTGGTCATCTGACTGCTTCGCCGCGTCTCTTGCTTCTTTCAGCAGTCCGATTGTGCCGTTAACAAGGCTTACGGCGGTAGAAGCTATCCCCAACGTCAACGGGTCATTCATATGTTCGAGCCTCGTTAGACGGCATTGAAGCCTAGATTTTGTGGAACACTCAATGATAAACCGAAGTCACTTAACTTTCAGCCGATTCGCCACCCGCTCATACACGGCGCGTGGAATCCTGATGCTGCGATAGCTCCGCTTGTGCATCCGCTCCGGGCGCTTCAAAACGATGACACCCCGCTCGTGCTCAAAGAGCCGTGTGACGGTCTGCCGGGACAGACCCATCAACGCGGCAACATCTGCCACGGTATAGACCGTCTTCTCAGGCATCGGGCCGCATGTCCGGCAGAGCAAAGAGCCGCTCCAATTCCTCAGCCTTCCGGTCCCGCAAACCGGCTTGGACGAGCGGGACTGCACAACAGGCTATGACCCCTGCCGGAACCTTCGTAGGCTTCCCGTTTGCCAGCTTTCGCAGTTCCTCCAGCACATTGATTTTCTGATAGCTCATTCCGTGGCCCTCCGATGGGCTGAAGGCAGTCTCTCACGACATCGCGGGGCTGTCAATAGCCAAGTGTTTTATTATCTTATATTTAGCGTGATGGAATAGCGTGACGCATTGGCGTGACAGAATGTCTATATACCACAATGCGGTACTATTCGAGTCCGGTCTAGCACAAATTAGCACAGGAATCCGAGTATCTTCTTTGCGTGCTGTATTGCAAGGGTGGGTTTACCCATGTATGCGGCTATAAGTCACAAAATAAGTCGTCAGACCGCACCGCACAAAATGCCTCCGGTTATGCTACTGTGCAACCGAAAGGTAAAAAAAATAAGTCTCGGGCACCCGAGCAAAATGCAGAAGTCATGCTAGGTTGGAAGTAGAAAGCCAAAAATAAATCTGAGGGCACCCGCACAAAATGCCTTCTAGTGGCGTATAGTAGCGGTCAGAAATAAGTTGTGAATGGGTGAGAGTAGGCGGCAATCGCCTACTTTTTGTTTGGCAAGGTAGACGGCCTAAACCGTCTACTTTTTTTGTGCCCAATGTAACTAGCTTTTGCGAAGTGAGGCACCACAATGCAGAGGAATGATGAATTTCTAACCTTGGATGAGGCCGCCCAGCTGACGGGGTTCTCCCACTGGAGTATCAGGCGGTGGGTAGGAACACGATTGACGCGCTATACCTCGATGGGCCGCGTCCTGGTGAGCCGGGAAGAGCTACTTGAGTTGGTACGGCCAAAGAGAAAGGGGCAGTGATGACACACCTTGAACAATTGGCGAGTGAAGCATCTATTGCGGTTTACGTTATGGCAAGCCCGGACGCACGGGAGATTGAATTTCTCAGCCTAACGCCAATGGCGACGGATGAAGACCGTACCGCCCTTGCTGCCCGGTGGCATGGCCGTGACCTTCTGCCTGTAGGCACAATAGGCCGTCTTGCTGATGGCCGGGTGTGGCTTAATACCCGCCCGCTTACCGCCGAAGCAATATCGACGTTGCTTCGTTCATTCGCGCTTTACTGCAATGCTAACACCGATGCGTGCGGTGACAGTGTGGAGTGGTGCGAGCGTCTCTATGCGCTCGAAGACCCGCGTCTGAATTAGCACATACAAGTTTTGCTGCCCGCGTAGAAAGACGCGGGCCGGGACGATAGCGGCACCAGTACGGTTGCTGGAGGCGTCAAGCTGTGGCTGTGAACGTGCGGCAAACGGGGAGTGCTGCCCTAACTTAAATGCCGCTCCGGGAGAAAGCCCGGAGCCATTCGCGACGGCTGCCGGTGTACTCCGGCTGTGAGGCGCGGTGTTGGACCCGGAAACGGGAAACTTCATCGCAAAGGAACATCACAATGAAATCCATCTCCGAACTTAAGAAAGAACAAGCCGAAGCACTCCGCAATGCTGAGGCAATCATCAATTCAGCCAGTGCTTCCGGTCTGACACAGAGCGAAAGCGAACGCTATGAAGGATTCATGTCGGCGTTTGAAGCGGCGGGCCGGGGGATTAAGGCAGCCGAAAAGGTCAACACCATTCGTTCCGCGTTCGCGGGCGGAAGGCCCATTGTTGAAAGTGGGCACCGTCTGGAAGTCCCTGGACAGCGGGTGTTCTCCGAAGACTACAAGACGGCATTCTTTGACTACATCGGCTCCAACGGCCAAAAGCTGAACGCTGCTTTGTACGAAGGCACCGGCTCCGCTGGCGGCTTCGCGGTGCCCGTCACCGTCGAAGGGCAGGTAGTGCCACTTGCACCAACCGATATGGGGGTGCGGGAGATTGCAACCATCATCCCCACGACCATGGACATCAAATTGCCCCGGCAAATCACCATCAGCACGGCATCCGGCAAGCTTGAAGGTGACGGCACTGGTTCCAACCTCTTTACGGAGTCGGAGCCGAGTTTGGAGCAGTTTGAACTTTCCGCGTTCATGGCTGGATTGCAGCACGTCATCAGTTGGGAACTTGCTCAAGACGTGCCCGCATTTCAGCAATTCGCGGTCGGTGACATGCTGCTTGCACAGAGCATTTACGAAGAAAACCTCTTCGTGAACGGCACCGGCACCGGGCAGGCACAGGGCTTGCAGGGCAATGTGGGTACGGGGATCACGGGCGTTGCTGCCGGTACGGACAGCTACGTCAGTGAGTTGCTGGACGCGACCTTTGATGTGTTGGGAACGCTGAAGACGGCGTATCACCCCGGCGCATCATGGCTGATGTCCCGTGCAACGTCCGTGGTGCTGAGGAAGGCTCAGAAACAGGCCAATCTCTTTGAACCGGTCTTCACCCGTTCGGGCGGCAAGGACTACTTGCACGGCTACCCCGTCACGTACTCCACCGCTATGCCCGCCGTTGCGACCGGCAAGACGCCTGTTCTCTTCGGTGACTTCAAGCAGGGATACGTCATTGGTGACCGTGGCGGGTCGGGAATCAACGTTAAGATTCTTGACCAGCCGCGCGCTACTGAGGGCCTGCTTGTCCTGCTTGCTTATCGCAGGACCGACGGGCGCGTAAGACGGAGCGAAGCAATTCAGGGGATCACCCTGGCCTAACTAAAACCAAAGCGGCTAGTCTCCGGTTTCAATTACGGGGAGCGAGACTGGCCGAAGTTTCCGAGCGGGAGTTATTGCCCGCGTGTGTAGCTCCCGCTTTTGCGCTCACACATACCTTGAGCGCAGTCCTTTCAACACACGCGGGCCTTTTCCAAGATTAAGGTTGCCGGGGTTTTGCCCTGTGCGTGCCCCGGCATGGGGCCGCCTGCCCTTTCAATTCCACGCATGGGGCACTTTTCGGTTTGTGGAGGCGTCATGTCCTTAGTTATTACGGTGTGGGATAAGTCCGTTGGTATTGCAGTCTCGGAAGGACGCATAGCTGCCAAGATTGACGGTGAGTATGTGCCCATCGAAGAGAACTATTCAAAACTGACCCGATTGGCAAACGGTGGAGTCTTAGGCATCACGGGCAACTTTCGGGAAGGCTTTCCAATTGTTACTCCGTTGCGTGATGCCGTTGAGCAACACTTGCGTCCGTCCATTGTCAAAGCCGCGTCATCAACGGATTTTCGCGGATTGTGCCAATTCATCCCCGCACTTCTGAGAAAAATTTTTGCGTCATATCCGGGGTTGATTTTCTGCGTTTCGCTGATTGGAATTGAAGACGGCACAGTCCGGGGCGGTGCATAGGACAGTAATGGCTCCGTCTGTGTCCCAACTGTGGGACCGGCCCCAACGTGGCAGATTCTTGGAACCAAGGAAACCAGCCCGGAGGCGGACGCGGCTGTCCGGGCGTGCCTCAAGCGGATACGCTTGCATGATCCTATGCTCACCGGGGCGGCACTCCGGGGCATTGTCCGGGAGTTGGCGCAGAACCACGCGGAGATAAATGACCGCACGTATGTGGAGTTTGTATCTCCTACAGCAACCATGACAGCGGACATGATTCAAACCGGCACGCTTGATGCGTCCGCCGTGGATGTGGTCAACATAGATGCCAGCAACATCAGCACGGGCACGCTATCAGCCAGTAAGGTGCTATTCCCGGACGGGTCCGCATTGACCACGGCATCCCGTGTGCTGACATCTTCTGCAAGTGTCGGGGGTTTCTCAAGCCCCGGAGACGATGGCGCTTATCCAGTCACGGGGCTTGGGTGGACCGTGACCACGGCAAGCCCGGCTGATGTTTACAACATTTTCGCCCAAATCGTTCACTACTATTCGGGCCTCACCATTGAGGTTGTCATTGACGGAAACGTGGCGGGTGCTCTCCATCCGTACACGGATGCCGCATCACAAGGGGCCTTCCCATATTTCCTTTCTATCACCGGGCTTTCGGCGGGGACGCACACCCTTCAGCTTTACGTGGTCAATGCACAAGGTGTGCAATTCAACACAAGCACGTATGCCGTGTGCCAACGCATTTTTTAGGAGACAAAGTTATGCTCACGTTCACACTCAACACACCCGTCAACGTTGGTGGCATCGGCAGCCAAGTAACAGTAAAAGCCCTGCAAGTCACCGGCATTACCTCTAGCCTAACTCCACCCCTGGCGCAGATTGGAACCGGCATCCTTGCCGTCACGCTGACTGAGCCGAACACCGGATGGCAGCAAACGTTCAACTATCAGGATGACAGCGTACCCGCGTTGTGGACGGGTGCGCAGTCCCCCGCAGCAAATACCGCCTTGGGTGACATCGTGGCCGCTGCCATCTTTGCCAAATTAGTGGCGGATGGCAAGCTTCCAGCGGGCACGGTGACCACGGCATAAAACGGGCAGCCAACCCGCCACCAGTTAGTAGCGGACGTGTCTAGGGGCATTTACGGGCCAGCAAGGGTGCTTCTAGGCACAACATCAACCACTAACCCACCAAAGGAAGATCAGCATGGACAATCAGAAACCGGGCTTAAAGAATTGGTATTTTATCGGGTGCAAACCTTCAGACTCAAAATGTGAGCATTGCGGCTCCAGCCCAACGGGGCAGCGAGCAATTCACAGCCTAGAGCTACACGATTGTGGGCAGACACAGCGCATAAGAGTTTGTCTCAAGTGTGCGGAAAAACTGGTGCGTGAGGCTGACGAGGGGTTGCCAACGTGGGCAGATTCCAAGACCGCGCATGGCGGACTAGGTTTTGAAGGCTGGACAAGCCGCTGGCATTGGGAGGATTACAACGGACCGTGGGAGCCTGTAGATACGGGGTCATGCCGTGGATAGCATCCAAGAGATTAGGGCGGATGCCCGAAGCATGCGAAAGAGCGGGCTGGATGTCAGTACCATGCGCTTGCTCTTGGGAAACAGAAATGCTTGCAAGTGGAGGCTTCGGTCGGACGTATGGCGGGCGGAACTGGATGCCGTTCTCCAAGAAAAGATGGATGCTGACCCGAGCAATAATTGGCGGGATTGGTTCGATTCGCGGGATGACATTCTGAATGCGCCGCCCGTTAGCCACATGATCCGAAGCATTGTCTTGCTCAACCGATATAACGGAGTTGTGTCACTGCCGGGGGCACGTAAAACCATCTTGTGTTGGAACGTGGTACGTGCGTGCTTAACCGGGAAGCCACTGCTTGACCATTTTGCCGTAGAGAATCCGCCCGAGCGAATCATCTTCTTAGCGGCGGAGTCCGCACGGAATGAGATAAAGCAACGCTTGACGGATATGGAGCTAACACCATTCTTGGAGTCCGGCAAGCTGCTCATCCGTTCGGCATTCATGGACACGCCATTCCACGCTGACATGATCCCGGAGCATCTAGCGAAAGGCGCATTAATCATCTTTGATACGTTTGTCCGCTTCTTTGATGGCGGAGATGAGCAAAGCGCACTAGAGGCACGCAAGTTCACGGAGCAGATGCGGAGACTTGTCAACTTAGGTGCTACGGTGTTGGTGATGTTTCACGCACCCAAAGGCGCAAAGGCTGAGACGCTGGACTTGCAGGCTATCCGGGGCAGCGGTGAATTAGGCGCGGGGTTGGTTCATGCATTTTCGTTGAGTATGCAAGGACCAACCTGGAGCGACAACACGCTCATGCGCCAAGTCAAGAATCGTGAGCATCAATGCGAGCCGCACACCTTTGAATTTTCCTGCAACCTGGATACGGCTATTTGTTCGTTTGTTGGTGAGTCTACCGTCACCATCGGCAAACACAACACCAATAACAAAGACGCGAAGACCCTTGCCGATGATGCCGTTGCACAGTCCTTCATGGCGGCCCATCCAGGGCTTACACCACGCGAGTATGAGCACCAGTGCAAAGATGCCACGGGAGTGCGCCGCAGTTACAAGACGTTTGCCCGGTGGTTGTCCAAGGGCAGCCAACACACTGAGTAAGGACAGGACACGCAATACAAATACAGAAGAGGGGGGACACATCATCGAAGATGTGTACCCCTCTGTATGTATGCGGGACAGACATACTCTTTTATTAGAGAGCGTGTCTGTCTGTCCCACCTCCGAGTACAGGGTCAAGACGTTAGAAGACAAGGCCCATGTAGGTGATTGGCCGGATGTGGTGGCAATTGAGTTGTCACCACTAAAGAAGGTGTGGACGTTCTAACTCTATTAGAATCAAAGGCATACGGGGCGGGGTAAATCTTGCCAACATACCCCTTAAAGCCCACCGCCGCCCATAAATCTTGACAAACAGGCAATTCTCGAAAATATGAGATTCCGTATGTTTGCACAAGAATATATGAGATTTTGTATATTCCGATACAAAGGAGTCAACGGTGCAACCTCTTGATGGTAAGCCATTCATTATCTATGCCTTAGTGTGTCCGCTCACACTGGAGGTAAAGTATGTCGGACAAACCTCTGATTTGGAGCAGCGCACACGCGGAAAGACTCACAAGATGGGCAAGCACCATGCGCCTCTCACGGAGTGGCTGCGAACGCTCGGATACATGAGGCCGTACAAGGTCATTCTGGAGCGCGGCATCAATCGCCGCATCGTTCTCCCGGAAGTGCTGCATCGCGGGCGTGGTCCAAAGCCCGGAAGACATACGTGGTTGTCTTCCTGTCTTGAGGCGAAATGGATCAAGCGATTCCGCCGTACATTGCTTAACAGGAACGATGTGGGAGTAATTGCGGCAAATATGCTCCTGGTAAATCCACCGTTGCCCTGGGAGTCGGATACGGAGCGCGGGGTATGAGCGTGGACTCACGCCTCTTGTATGACCGAAAGACCGCCGCACGGATGCTGAGTATAAGCCTTCGCAGCTTGGCTTACCTGCTCTCCCGTGGCGAGATTCGCTTCCGGCGTATCGGGTCAAAGACGCTTATCCCCCATTCTGAGTTGATCCGTTTTGCGCGGGGCCATCACCCTGGACCGCTTGCGGGCGGGGACGAGTCTTTCCAAGGCTGACAGCTTGTGCTCCGGTGAAAGATGGGCGTAGCGGGCCGTCATCGCAATAGTCTTGTGGCCCATCAATTCCTGCACGGTCTTCAAATCAACTCCAGCCATCACCAACCGAGACGCGAAAGTGTGCCGGAGCGTGTGCCACGTAACACCCGAGATTTTCGCTTCCTTGCACGCAGCGGTAAACCATTCACGGGGGTCCGTCATGGGCTTCTTTTGCCACGAGACAAACAGCGTTGACTCAGCCGGGAGATTCAGCCGGGCGTGGGTTTCCTTCAAAGTCTTTAGCGACTGGAGCGACTGCGAGTTTAGGCTCACGTAGCGGTCAGACCCGTTCTTTGTCACGTCAAGATGAATGTACTTTTGTGCAAAGTCCACTTGGTCCCACGTGACAGTGAATTGCTCTGACTTTCTCATGCCGGTGTGGAGAGCCACGTCAAGCTGTGGAATGCATAGCGGGCGGACCTTCAATGCGACTCTTAGGCGCTTCTCTTCGTCTTGCGTGAGGAATCGAATCTTGCCCGCTGGTTCCTTGCGCTGTGGCACCAACCGGGCCGGGTTGTTGCTGACCTTCCGATTCTGTATCCCGAGTTTGAAGGTCTTAGACATGGCAGCCCGGTAACGGTTGATCGTTGCGGGCGTCCAGTCCCGCTCATCAACCATGGCCGCAAACCAATCACTAATCTCTGCCGGTGTAATGGACTCCGCAACGCGATGACCGAACTTATCCCGCGTCACTTCCAAACGCTGCTTAAAGTTCCTGTGATCCTTGCTGGACGCTTCGTTGATTTTCAAGGCGTCATCAATCAACGCACCATAGCGGATGCCTCTGAGACGCGCCGGAGCCGCTAGAAGGCCCTTTCTGACATTGACCTTGGCTTCCTCGTAGGCGTGGACCGCATCACTGAATGTGCCGACACAACGCGCCTTGCGCTTGCCGTCACTGTCAACGTAACGAATCCACCAAATGCCGCTTCCTTTTGGCCGTTGGAAACATCCCCTGTGCTTTTGTTCCTTGCGCTTTCTTGGCACCGTCTTCCTCCAAACCTCCGGGGAACGCACAGTTTACCAAATGGCGACAAATATGGCTACTTCAACAAAAATGGCCTCCCGCGACGGGTGGCCATTTTTCATTTAAGTCCTTTGTTTTCTGGTGCCCGGAGGGGGAATTGAACCCCCACGACCGGTTAAGGTCTGCGGATTTTAAGTCCGCTGCGTCTGCCAGTTTCGCCATCCGGGCTCTTGCGCTGCAATGATTGTCCCCGTTCTCCAATCTACATTCAAGCCGCCCATTCTGTTTAGCGCAACGCGCAGCCGACATCCGCTTGTGCTCCCACGCCGGCACATTGCCGCCGCTAGCCCTTGGCCTTCATGGCTTCTCGCATCCGATGTTCCGCTTCGGCGCTCCAGTATCCGCAATCCAGCTCGAAGAAGACTGAAGTATAAGGAATGGTCAGATCGGTCTTGATCACCAAAACCCGGAAAAGCTGCGCCGCCTGGTTCAGCTTGGCAATGATCTGCTCGTGCGGAATGGACTGCATCTGGGCGCCCTTGAGCGCGCCGTCCAGTTGCTTTCTGTACTCCGTCATCCCCGGCGCGTCGCGCTCGGCGATGAATGTCATCTCCTTATCCGCATAGACATTGACGCGGATGTGCTTGCACGCGGCCATGGCATCCAGCAACTTGAGCACAACTTCGATCTGGTCGCCGCCGGCAACGATGGTTTCGATGCCCGGATTCGATTGCACCGGAAAGGCGGAATCGGTAACCACAATCCAGTTACGATGCCCGTACAGTGGCAGCAACTCGCGCAGGCGAAGCTCCCATTCGGACGGAGCGGAAGTTTGTGCAGCTTGCATCGTCTTTTCTCCTTCGTGCAGTCTCATCCCAGCTCTTCATCGGCGCAAACAGCCACTTTACCGCATTTCCCCGAAGCCATCAAAGCATAGGCATCGCTGGCGCGCTCCAGTGGAAAGCGGTGGGTGATGATCTCAGCCGGGTGCAGATTCCAGCGCACCAGCCGCTCCACCAGCTCCTCCATCAGCCAGATGGAGGTGACCCATGAGCCATACACCGTCTTCTGGTCGTGAATCATGTCGGGCGAGGGATTGATCTCTACTGTTCCGCCTTCGCCGATAAAAACGATCCTTCCCCACTTGCGCGTGGCGCGAATGGCCGTGGCGCGCGCGGCATGGTGCGCCGAGCAGTCCACGGCGCGTTCCACGCCCTGGCCGCCGGTCAGCTTCTTCACCTCGGCAACATTGTCCGGGCCCGAAGCCAGCACCACGTCGCAAAGCCCCAGCTCGCGGGCAATCTTCATGCGTTCGGGAATCACATCGATGCCGATGATTTTCTCTGCGCCCAGCTTGCGGCAGAGCGCGGCCGTAGCCAGACCCACTGGCCCTAGACCGGTAACCAGCACCGCGTGATTGCCGTCGATGCCGATCTTTTCCAGCCCTTCGTACACCGTGCCAAATCCGCAGGCCACCTGTGCGCCATCGGCGTAGGAAAGCTCGTTGGGCAGCGCGACAAGATCCTTTTCTTCGGCAATCATGTACTCGGCCATGCCGCCATCCCGCTGCCAGCCGTAGGCCCGGCGATACTTTTCGCTGGTGCACGAGATCATGTAGCCGCGCCGGCAGTCGTTGCACACCCCGCAGCCGGAGATGTGATACACAATCACGCGGTCTCCTGTGCTGAAGCGCCGGCAGCCCGGACCAACCTCAACAATCTGCCCGCACGGCTCGTGGCCGGCGATCACGCCCTGGTAGCCTTCCGGCCCCTTGCCCAGATGCTCGTGATAAATGCAGCGAATGTCGGAACCGCAGATAGTGGACGCCTTGATACGCAGCAGTACCTCGCCGTGCCTCGGCGCGGGCACGGGCACGGTCCGCATCTCCACAGTCGAGTCGCCGGGCAAAAAGGCAGCAATCATAGTGGTCTTCATAGTTCTCACTCCAGTTAGCTTTTGGCTTCCTGTCGCCCAGATAGAACACAGCGACGCTGATTCCGCCACGAAGAGCTAAAGGCCAAGAGCTAATAACTTTTAGCTCGCCTTCACGGCGGGGTAATTTCCCCGTTCATATCCCACAGCGCCTCCCAGCTTTGGCCTTCCTTCCACAGAAAGACCTGCCCCTTGATGAACCGGCAGTTGCGGTCGATGCCAGCGATCTCGCGCATCTCCTCGTCGGTCAGCGGCTCACTGACAACACCCTCCAGGTTGGCGCGATAGTGGTGGACCGAAAACGGAATCGGCACCTGGCCGCGCTGCACCGCCCACTTGATGCAGACCACCGCCGGGTGAATTCCGTGCCGCTGGGCGATGCGCACAATCACCGGATCCTCGGTAGGAACGGTATCTTCGGGCGTGCGGTCGCGCTCCGGTCGGCCGGGCGAGCCGATGGGGCAGTAGCCGACCGGCTGTATGCCGTTCTCCACGACAAACCGGAACAGCTCCGGCTGCTGGAAATGCGGATGCAGCTCCATTTCGTTCACCGCCGGCTTGATGCGGGCATCGCGCAGCAACAGCTTGAGCTTGGGGATGGTCATATTCGAGGTGCCGATATGCCGCACCAGACCCATGTCCACCAGCTCTTCCATCTTCCGCCAGGTCTTCATGTAGTTCTCGTGGATATAGGGCCTGGCGTCTGGGCTGCGCGAAGAGACGTCGCAACCCGGCGGGTGAAAGTTGGGAAACGGCCAGTGCACGAGGTAGAGATCCAGGTATTTGAGGCGCAGATCGGCCAGCGACTGGCGGCAGGAGGCGATAACGTCGTCCTCCTCATGCTTGTCGTTCCACAGCTTCGAGGTGATCCACAGCTCCGCGCGCCTGACACCGCCTTTGAAAATGTCTTCAAACGCGGCACCGATCTCGCGCTCGTTGCCGTAAACCGAGGCGCAGTCGAAGTGCCGGTAGCCTGCTGCCGCCGCGCCTTTGACGGCCGCGGCCACTTCGGCCGCAGAAACATGATCGGAACCGAACGTGCCAAGCCCGATAGCGGGCATCAAAGCGCCCGTATTGAGCCTTCGTTGGGGGATTGTCGCTGGGTCAATTGGGATGGAAAAATCTTCGGCTGCCTTGCTCATTCCAGCTCCACGCTGCGGGGAATTCTGCGAGATGCGAACAGCACAGAATACGCTTTCTGGCCCACTGTACGTCAACTCCGTGGCAGCCAGCCCTAGCTTACCGAAGATTCGCAACGCGCACTATTGCGCGCGCCGGAAACAGATCCTGTCCTCTTCGAGGCGATACTCCGCCGAACACGCTTCTCCGCCGCAGATCATTGCTTCTTGCCCATAAAGTTGGCGGCGCGTAATCAGGCCCAGCGTTCCGCACCGGGGACAAGACATCACCGCCACAAACGGGTTGTGGGCTTGGCCGAGCTTGGCCTGATTCTCCAGCACGAAGACAGTCCCAGGGTCCATTCTTTCAGGGATCCATTCTTCCAGAAACTGCAAGTCAGCTGACATACTGCCCTCCCGTGGGTTGGCTTTAGTTGAGCCTTGACGATCCTCATCGCCAAGCTCCGTTGTCCAGCAACAGCAGGCTGCGAATGGCGCCTCGGAGGCATCGGAGATGCTCCGATTGGACTCAGTGTTGACGCTAATCCCCGGTTTAGTCAACTGGAATCAGCATCGGGGAGTATCAAGCGGGGTTCCCCAACCGGAAATTGAGGCATTCCCTACCGCGATGCGGTCTCCTCGCTCCCTGCCTGGGTACGCGCGTACGCGTCGATGGCCTTGTAGAGCTCTTCATTGCGCAGAATGGATTCGACATAATTGCGGGTCTGCGTAAAGGGAATCGACTCCACGAATTCGTCCATGCCTGAATAGGGCCCCTCGGCCTTCCAATCCGCCACGCGATAATCCCCCGCGTTATACGCTGCCAGCGCGTACTCGTCCACGCCGCCGAACTTGTTCAGCATCTCGTAAAGGTAGCGTACCCCGAGGCGGATATTCATTTGCGGGTTCAGCAACTGGTAGGTCCTGAAGTTTCTCATGCCCAGCTGCAGCGCCATTTTCCTGCCCACCCGGGGCAGCAACTGCATCAGGCCATACGCATTGGCATAGGAAACAGCGGACGGATTGAATGCGGATTCCTGCCGCATGAGCGAGACCACCAGGTACGGATCGAGCTTGTATTTGGCCGACTCCGCCTTGATCGTGTTCCACCACGGCTTGGGAAACAAGATGCGCCAGTATGCCAGCGGAACAGCCTGGATCGGAATCGACGCTGCGTCCGGTATTGCGCGCTGCATCGCAAACAGCGCGCGAAAGTTGTCGCCGCAAGCAGAGTAAATCTGCGCTTCGGCCAGTGAGCCCCACGAGGACCAGTGCGGATCGGCGGCAATCTCCCGCGGAACGTACTCGTTCAACCCGGCGTTGGCCAGCAGGCGCGCCTTTGCCAGGTGCGCGCTGTCGGGCGGATAAGTATTAATCAGTTGCGGTTGCGGCAAGCGCGGATAGCGAGCCGGATTTGCGTTCACCACCGGCAGCGGATCGCCCAGTTCCATCAATCGCACCCGCGCTAGTTGCGCGTAGTAGTAGTTCGGATGATTCAGCACAATGGCGCGATAGTTGCGCGCCGCCAGCGCGGCGGCGTGATCCTGCATTTGAAACAGCCGGCCCTGCCAATAAAGCGCCGTGACCGTCTCGGTCGCATCCGGATAACGCTGGATCTGCGTGGCGAAGAGCCGGGTGGCTTCCTGGTAGTTGCCCAGCCGGTAGCTCAGCCACGCCGCACGCCAGTGCACAAATGGGGCAAGCGAGCTGCTGGGAAAGTGGTCGGCCAGGTAGGTATAGTATTCAATCGCCATCGGGTAATCGCGCCGCAACAAGTACATATTGCCGCTGGAAAACAACGCCTCTTTCAGCCAGGGGCTGTGCGGAAAGCGCGCTTCCATCTCCTTCACCACGCTTTGCTGCCGCGTGGTGTCCTGCTGGTTCCGGGCCAGTTCCATCAGCAGATAAAGGCGGCGGGCGCCGTTCTCGTCATTTGTATCGGGCAGCGACTCCGCCTCGGCCCAGGTAAGCCACCCCAGCTTCAGCCTGGCGGCATCTTCCGCAACGGCATATTTATCCCGCGCGTACGCGCTGAGCGTCATGGTGTTCGCCAGCACATGAAATTGTTCCGCCGCCGCCCGGTACAGGCCGGCGCGATAGAAAGCATTCCCCAGAACCCGCCGATCCAGGATCGTGAGCGCCGCCTCCGGCCCCATCGTGCTGAGCGTGTCCCGCGCCACCTGCGCCTCCGAGCTGAGCGGATAGTCCAGCAGAAGGTGCTTGAACGCCATGATCGCCGTGTGCCTTTGCCCCAATGCCAGAGCCACCTGCGCATCGGCAAGCCGGAATGCAGGCTTGCCTTCGGCCTTCGTCCCCAAATCCTGCGCCAATGCCTTCTGCGCGCCCACGGCATCGTGCATGGCCAGCAGCACGTTGGTCTCCATCACCGGCGCCTCGTCCGCAAAGATGCTGCCCGGATAGCGCTGGTGGAATCCCCGCAGCATGGCCAGGGCCGCCGGGTCATTGCCCGCATCGTAATTCGCCACCGCGCCCAGAAACTCCGCGTAATCACTCAGTTCCCCGCCCCGCGCCAGAGCCAGACGGAAGTTGTAAGCCGCCTGGCGGTAGTGCTTGTCGAGCAGATACGCGTGCCCCAGCGCCAGATACGCCACCGCGGCGACCGTTCCGCTGTGCTGCCGCGCAAAATTGGCCACCCGGTTATACGTTGCGGCCGTTCGCATCGTCGCCAGTTGCTGCGCCAACGGACGCAGCTCCGCGGAAGCGGCGATCTCCTGCTCGATCCTTGTCGCATAGGCACTCCCGCCCGGCTGGGTTCGCTTCCTCGATTGTTTTGTGGAATGTGCGGATTGCGCCGCCATCGCAACGGAGGACTGCACGGCAACCAGGGGGAAAAGCAGGTACAATGACAACAGCCCAGCCACGCATCGCGCGGCGAAGCGGGTACGGGGATGTGGGGGATTCGCGTCCTTCATGTTCTAACTTTATGCTGATTTGGGTTAACCGCAAGCGATTGAACCACCGCCGTTAACTCAGCTCGATATTTGGACGTTGGCAAGCGCGGACCGGCAGCCAATTGTCCGCCTTCGCTCCCCGGCTCGGCCACCGTTACACTTTCCCTTTGCGCCCGGTGCGAGCGGGCCGCAGAAACATCTGGATTTCTCGCAACCAACTCTCATGTCGACCATCCAACCTATTGCGGGAGAGAACGAACAGCATCCGGACGTGGCACTGGTAGACAGGGTCCGCGGCGGTGATGTTTCGGCCTACGATACGCTGGTCCGCAAGTATGACCGGCAGGTCTTCCGGATTGCGCAGCATATTACGCAAAACCGCGAAGACGCCGAAGACGTCACTCAAGATGCGTTTCTCAAGGCGTACGAAAAGCTCGATCAGTTTCAGGGGAACTCGAAATTTTACACATGGCTGGTCCGGATTGCGGTCAACGAAAGCTTGATGCGCCTGCGCAAGCGGCGTACCAGCAAAATGGTCTCGATCGACGAGGACGTCGAAACCGAAGAGGGCAGTGTCCCCCGCGATCTTGCAGACTGGTCTCCCGATCCCGAGCAGAACTACAGCCAGACCGAGCTGGCCGAAATCTTGCGCAGGACCGTCCAGGGCCTGCCCCATGGATTTCGCGTTGTTTTTGTGCTGCGAGACGTAGAGGGTCTTTCCACGGAAGAGACCGCGGAAGCTTTGGGCCTCAGCGTTCCCGCCGTCAAGTCGCGTCTTCTGCGCGCCCGCCTGCAACTGCGCGAGCGCCTCAGCCGCTACTTCCGACGGAAGAAATCACCGGCGGACGGAGTTGAAAAGTGACCTGCACCGAGTTTCTTGCGCTTCTCGACGACGTTATTGACGATACCGTCACTGCGGCCGTGCGCTCTGAAGTCGAGCAGCACATGCACAAATGCGGACACTGCGAGGTCGTCTTCAACACCACCCGCAAAACCATCGAGATCTACCGCTCGCACGAAATCTACGAACTGCCCCCCGACCTGCGCGAACGCCTCCATACCGCAATCATGGCGCGCTGCAAAAAAGGCTGCTGACGCCTCTCTCTCTTCAATAAGGCACTTTGGAGCCTGAAGCAATCCACGCGGCAAAGCTCGCCCAGGCTTCGTTGCCCAGCAGTTGCGTGGCCGGCAGCGCGCGCGCCGCCGGCACTTTGCGGAACTCCTCATATAAATAGGCGTCGTCGAAGCCGGCTCGCGCCGCGTCGGCCGCCGAACTCCCATAGTAAACCGCCTCGATCCGCGCCCAGTAAGCGGCAGCCAGGCACATGGGGCAGGGCTCGCAACTGGTGTAGAGCTGGCACCCGGCAAGCGTAAACGTGCCCAGCGCGCGGGCGGCAGCCCGGATCGCGTTGACCTCGCCGTGCGCCGTGGGATCGTTGCTGGCCGTCACCGTGTTCACGCCCTCGCCCACGATCCTGCCGTCGCGCACAATCAGCGCCGCGAACGGTCCGCCTTTTCCTGAAACCACATTTTCCGTAGCCAGCGCGATGGCGCGCCGCATAAAGTCATAATCTGGCTGGTTTGGCATAAATACAGACCCGAATCTCCCCGGACCGAAAAGTAAACCCAGTATGTCATATGCATGTATCCTCCGCTGAAACCGGAGACTTTATGCCGGGGCGAGCGCATCAGGGCCATTTGTTAACTTCAGTGGTTCCGATTTGCTCGCGCCGTAGGCGCAATGTTCGTTAGCCGAGCGTTTCAACGCTAGGAAAGCGCCGAAAAAACGCCTCGGAGCGACTCCCGCAAAGGCTAAACCTCTGCGGCCTCCACAGCAAAGCCGGAGTTCTCCCATGCGCTGTGCCTGATAGCGGCAGGGCCGGCGCATATAAATTTCTGGCATCCAGGTAGCTATATGCAGATCGGCAGTCGATTGGCTCCGATAAGGACATGGACAGTCCCTGGGAGTATTTTGCACGTTTAACCGATCCCCGGATCGAGCGGAACCGGGAGCATCTGCTAGAAGGAATTCTTTTGATAGCCGTCGCAGTCGCCGAAGAGATCGATTGTGGCCACGGCCGCGTGCAACGCCGCCGCTGCGCGGTGGTGAGCGATCTGACGCTGCTGGCGACTGGAAAGGGCTGCGCGCGCTGGTGCGTATTGAGGCCGAACGGTTCCACAAAGCCACTGGTAAAACCGAGCGGGAAACGCGCTACTACATCAGCAGCCTGGCTCCCGACGCCCCGCGGCTCAATCAACTCGTCCGTCAGCACTGGGGCATCGAGAACAAGCTGCACTGGGTTCTGGACGTGGCCTTCGGCGAGGACCAGAGCCGCAAACGCGCCGGAAACGCCGCCCAAAACTTCTCTCTGCTCAATCGCATCGTCCTCAATCTGCTGAAACAGGAAACAACCCTCAAGCGCGGCATCAAGGGAAAACGCCTCAAAGCCGCATGGGATCCTGCGTACCTGCTGAAATTACTGGGAATCTGATATGCGTCGGCCCTGTGATAGCGGCCCTTTTGCCGATAATTTCGCCGTTTCGTTCATACTGTTCTTATATCCGTAAAACCTGCGCATCATCACTGCGCCACCAGCGAGCGACAGCATGAACACGTCCATCGAATTCGTCCCGCCAACCACTCACGAGCCAGCCTCAAAGAACCTTGTGCGCGAAATTGTGAACGCGCACCCCCCCCTCAAAATATTTTTCTTTTCCATAGATTTTTTGCAGTTAATTTCGTTTCCAGCGAAAAACGCAGATCTGCGCAGCCGCATTTCCCGCATTGCAGTACGCGCAAGCCAGGACTTTGGCAGCTATATGTGTCCGCTGGAGATATGTGTCCACTGGAGTGGAAAGCCAGCTTCTGGAGCCGGACCGCGCTCCCCGGTGAAGCCGGGGCTCTCCCATGGGCTAATAGCTGCTTTTGAGAATTACCGTGCCACCATCTCCACATCCCTGGGCGCAAAGATATTGCCCATGCGGCGGATTTGCGCTCCGACACCGCGCAGCTTCTCTTCAATGCGCTCGTAGCCGCGGTCCATGTGATACACGCGGTCGAGGATGGACTCGCCGTCGGCCACCAGTGCGGCCAGCACCAGCGATGCGGAGGCGCGCAGGTCCGAGCACATAACGGCGGCAGCGGAAAGCTTTGCCGGGCCATGCACCCGGGCAGCCGTGCGGCTGTCGATCTTGATGTTGGCGCCCATGCGCACCAGCTCCTGCACGTGCATGAAGCGGTTCTCGAAGATGTTTTCCTTGATCAGGCTGACGCCTTCGGCCTGCGTGGCCAGGGCCATGAACTGGCCCTGCATGTCGGTGGGAAAGCCCGGATACTCTTCGGTGGAAATATCGGCGGCGTGCAGCGCGCCGTCGCCGCGCACGCGCACGGAGTCGCTGCCGAGAACCTCAACGCGCACGCCCATCTCCTGAAGCTTGGCGATCGGCGCGCCCAGGTGCGCCACATTGCAGTTGGTGACGGTCAGGTCGCCGCCGGTGATGGCGCCGGCCGCCAGCAGCGTTCCTGCTTCAATGCGGTCGGGATTGATGCGGTGCCGGGCGCCGTGCAGCCGCGTTACGCCCTGCACGCGCATGGTGGATGTGCCCGCGCCCTCGATTTTGGCGCCCATGGCCGCCAGCAGCGTGGCCAGGTCGGTCACTTCCGGCTCGCGCGCGCAGTTTTCCATGATGGTTTCGCCCTCGGCCAGCACCGCGGCCATCAGAAGATCTTCAGTGCCCGTAACAGTGATGAGGTCAAAGACGATATGCGCGCCCTTCAGCCGCTCCGTACGCGCCACCAGGTAGCCGTGCTCCTGGGCAATGGTTACGCCCATCTTTTCCAGGCCCTTGATGTGCTGGTCGATGGGCCGTGCGCCGATAGCGCATCCGCCCGGCATGGAGACGCGCGCCCAACCCGAGCGCGCCACCAGCGGGCCCAGCACAAGCGCGCTGGCGCGCATGGTCTTTACAATTTCGTACTCGGCCACCGGCTTGGTGAGCGCGCGGCAATTGATGGTGGTGCGGTGCTGCGCGCGGCCGTAGCCCAGCTCCACTTCGGCGCCCATCGCCGCCAACAGCTTCCGCTCGGTCTCGATGTCGCGCACCTGGGGGATGTTTTCGAGGATGACTTCTTCATCCGTAAGGATGGGCGCGGCCATGCAGGCAAGTGCGGAGTTCTTCGCGCCGGAAACGCGAATGCTGCCTACAAGCGGATTGCCGCCGCGAATAACGAACTTATCCATAAATCCGGCAAGCTCCCGGAGTGGCCGGATTCTGGCTCCCATCGGCACACTCCTGACTCTCTAGTGTACCTGCGGCCGCGCCTGCCGCCGGCTTTCCAGAGGTCAGCGGGCTA
>JAJZKY010000077.1 GCA_021803885.1 Planctomycetota bacterium | reverse complement strand
TGCCACGGCGGCGTCGGTGGATATGGAATGTGGCGCGGTTCCCACGGAACCGGCTGCACCGGATAGCCGTCCAGCCGCAGCTCCAGCGCCGCAATCCTCGCCTCAGCCGCCGCCAGTCGCGCCTCGAGGGCGGCGATGCGTTCGTCGATGGTCATCGTAAACTCTCCACGTCCGGCTCGCAGAACCTCTCCCACCGCCCCCACACGCCCTCCAGCATCCGCGCTAAGTCCGCCCGGATCGCGGCCTCCGAGCGCGGCCGGCGCTGCCGAATGCCGGCGTTCTTGGCGCGCAGGCGCTCCCATTTTCGGCTACCGTGCTCGATGCACCAGCTTGCCGAGTGTCCGGGCTGGCGCGGGCGTTTGCAGCCAGGATGCCCGCACCGGCGGATCGGCTCCCGCCACGTCGAGCGCGGCGGGAGCTGTCGCTTGCGAGCGGTGCGGCGGCGCACGACCGTCTACGGCTGCGGAACGCCGGTAGCAGCCTGCACCTTGGACGCGAGACTCATCCAGAACGAGTTGGCGCTCGCAATCGCGAGTCCTGCGAGGGCCGGCTCCGCGAGCTGGAGCTGCTTGAGAACGGCACCATCGAGGGTGAGCTTGGCGGGAGCGAAGTTGCCGACCCAATCCGCGGGATTCGGCCCCATGGCATTGTCGAACGCCACGAGCGCCTGAATGATTCCGTAGATCTCGGGCGCGACGGTTTTGAGAACGGGATTCGGAGTGCTCATGTCATCACCTTGCCGGGTCAACCGGCGTTTGGAGGGTTTTGGAACAGTGGGAGATGCGTCAGGATCAAGGACAGTAGCAGCATCAGATCAGTGTTGACCTCATCGGGCATGTGGACGTGCCAGAAATAGCCAGCCGCCCAAGCGGCGATGTTCACAATTGCAGCGGCGGCGAGTGCGCCGGTGGTCTTTTGGGGGTCGAGTTTCATTGCGCATCCGCCATGGCCTTAGCGGCCAGTATATCATCGGTAGTGATCACATCCGCCGCCGCACCTTGTTCCTGCCGCCAGATCGCGCGCGCCCAAGGGACGAGTATCTTAGGGTCGTGGAAATCGATTGGCGAGTCCCATCGAAAGCCGGTCCACTGACATACATTGACGATGTATGTCTCAGTCGGGTTCCCGGGCGGCGGCGCAAAGCGGGTGATGAACGACACCGGCGAGTTCCATGCGCGCTCCTGGTAGGTATAGCACAACAGGATGCCGGCTCGGATTCCGTCGTCGAGAGTCTTGAACAGGAGCGGCCCAGAGTCCGGCTGTGCCGCTGCTAAGCCAAACCATTGCACATGCTCGGGCAATAAATCCCACGGATTGTTTCGCGACATGCCGAGCGTGGTTTCATCGGTTGCCATGGCGTAACTCCAGCAGCCGATCGATGCGCGCGCTGATCGATTGGTTGTAGCTGTCGATCTTCCCTTCGAGGCGGCTGATATCTAGCCCCCGCGCGTGGTCGGCCGCTTCTCGGGTCTGGCAGAACTTCTCGAATTCCTCGCGCGAGACGGAGCGCTCTTCGAGGTAATCGACGCGCTTGATGATATGCCGCGCCAGCCAGGCGAGGAACCCCGCAAGGGATGCCCACACCCCGCTGATGAGAGCGGAAAGCCAAGGGTTTGGAAACATTCTATTACCTCTGATCACGCTGTGCATAGCCTACTCTGTCCTGAATCGAGGCGCGTCTCAGTTGGGCACATTATTAGCGCCACGCCACAGTTCGACCCAGTTGGTGCCGTTGTACAGGAGCCGTATCGACTGGCTCGCGCCAGCGGCGGGATTGAGCGCGCCGGAATACACCAAAAATATCGAGTTCCAAGTGATCGCCCCGATAGAACCTGTGGTGGTATTGACGAACATGATCGTAATCTCTTGTCCGTCGGACGCGCCGGCGGGTGCGTTGATCGTGAAGGCGGTAGCGTTCGTTATCGTGATTTCGAACAGATTCCCGCTGCGCGCGTCAAATGTTATTGAAGAAGAGTACGGGACTTGGACCAGAGAGAGCGCAACGGCGCCCGCCTTGGTCGCGTTCCAGTCGTTCACATTGACGTTTGAGCCGAGCACGTCGGCCGTCGAGGCTAGGTTTATGCTCCGCCCTTGTCCGTTGTATGCCGCGCCGTTGTAGGGCGCGCTCACCATGTTGCCATCAATGAAATTCCCCGAACTGCCGCGGACGTTCGAGAGCGTGAGGATTCCAAAGCCGTTGTAGGTCCCGGTGCCGCTGGCGGCTGTCAGATTGTTGCCGCGGACCATCGTATTCTGGCAATCGATCAGCTTGATCGCGGCGCTCGCGGTCAGTCCGGTCTGAGAGCCGGAATTATACCCGGAATCATTGATCGAGCAGTCGTAGACTCCCCCGCCGTCGGCGTTCTGCAGGACGATGGTCGATGCGCTGTTAGCCGCTACGAAGGTGAGGCCGCGGATGTCCGCAATGGCCGCTCCGTAGATGCTGATGCAATCGGAATTCTGCGCTTGGTCGAAAGTGCCCCCCGAGACCCGGAACACGAGGAAGTTGTTGCCCGAATCCGTGGCGTCGATGACCGTCCCGCCATAAAACCTGCAATTCTCGTAGACAACCCGGCCGCTGCATCCGACGTACTTGTGATATCCGCCGTAGAACGCGCAGTTTCGGAAGACCAGGTCGAGCGTGCAGTTGTCCGCGTAGACGTGCGCCGCGGCTGCGTCGAACTCGCATTCTTCTACCCAGATATTGCCGCTACCCTGATTGTTGAATCCGTCGCTGGCGACCGTGCCGTTTTGGATGTTATGCAATCGAATCCCGCACGGCGTATTCTGGAACGTGCAAGATACGATGCGAGTGTCTACCGTGTCGCAGTCAAAAAAGAGCGCCCCGCCCAGCGGGTAATCATCCCAGGCGTACCCGGTCCCGCCGAGTGGATCGTTGAAGTTATTGCCAAGATCGACGGCCCAGAATTCAAGATTCTGTAGTGCCATATCGAGGTTCTGATTGGCAAGCGTCGTGCCGCCCAGCTCGGTCGCTCGCGAAAATTTTAGTATCGGCATATTGCGGTTATCACCTGCGCTTATAGCTCCTTGCAGGGTCCATGTAACTGTGCCATCTACCACCGTACCACCGGAGTTTGTCGGCCATGCCGGCTCCGTTGAGCCGGTGGTTCCAGCCCAAAGCGAGCCTGTCGCATTCGCGCGATACCAGTATCCATTGCCAGCGTTGATGATCGCGTTGCTCGGGATCAGAGTGTCGGCCGCCCAAGTCCGCGCCGGCGTCGTGCCGGTGCTATTCAAAACGATCCTCGTGTGGTTTGTGGTATTTGCCGGGTGCGCTTCTCCTGTGACGGTGCAGCCGGTAGGTAGGACGGTGCTACCGGAGAGCTTGAATTTTCCAGGCGTGAGCGTAGCTATCGGGATCGCGCCGCCCCCACCGTTCCAGAGTCCTTGGCCGTCCACATAGTTGAACATAGACCAAGCTGCGTTGATCCATATTTGGAAGGCCCCTGTCGAGTCTGCGACCCCAGTCGGATCACTTCCGTACCGGCGCGCGTTCCCGGGGGAATAGGTATAATTTGTCGGCGTTATAGCAGCAGCTATCTCCGCTGCGGTGCGCGCGTATGATGCTATCACTGGCGTTTCAGTCAGGCCGGCCACGTATTCCACGATTGCGGTAGGGGTAGTGGTTCCGGTGGCTCCGGACTGGTCGCCAAGAATAAGCTCAGCCCCTTGCAGAGCTGTCATCGGAGAGTATGAGGAAATTTTGCCCATGATTATCCTTGCAGAACTGGCAACCCGAATTGGTCGAGTATGTCATTGCCGTTTTCGTCGAGTATCGGTACATCTGCGGGCGTCTGTATGTTCACGTACACGCCCGTAGGATGTGGCAACACGTCGGTGTTAGCCACAATGGCGTACTGCACTGGCGTCAAGTTAAACTCAAAGAACAGCGTCAGAATCATATTCCCGACATCGACGACGTATGCCACACCGCTATCGCCGAACAGGAGCTGAAGCATCTGGTTCATAGCCGGGATTGTCGTCGCCGCTACATTGGCGAAGGCTTTGGCGAGTAACAGAGAGAGATATTGAGAGTCCGGGAGCCGGTATGCTTGAGTAGGCGACTCACCAGCGTAGAATGGTGCACCATTGTCAAATGGAACGCCAGCGCCCCCGTTGAACCCGAAGTACGTCACGGTAGCAGGGATCTGAAGCGTTCTGCCGACGCCAAGTATTGATCCCCAGATATCGAGTCCGAAGCCCTGCGCGGTGAGGATGTTCCACACGAAGGAGTAGAACTGCTGTAAGTTTGGCGTAGGATCCATCCACGTATTCATGGACGCGATCAGCGCATCAATCGCCGGACTGTTCGCGTACTGGGAGCCGATGGTGGATTCGACGTTGTACATGCTATGCGCTGAGCCGGATTGCAGTCAGCAGCGCGCTTGCCGTCACGCTTCCGACCGTATTTGATGAGGATGCAGTGAGCGTGATATTCTGATTCGCACCTCCACTTGCTGAAATGATCCCCTGTAGATTGATGTCGGCAATAAATTGCGATGTGCTCGGACTCACTACGAGCAAGTTCGAACTGTCCAAAAGAGTCGCGCCGGAATTATTGTAGAGAGACGCTGCCGTGATGAGCTGCGCTTCGGTGGCAGTAAAATGCACGCGCCCCAGCAGCAGCATGGTAACGGTGCCAGACAGCGCCACGCTGATGAGCGTCTGAGCGGCGCCGGTATTGGGAATGGCAGTAGCGGAGGCTTTGTACTGCGTGGCAGAGGAGACGGCTCCCGGCGCTATCATCTGGGACTGGATGTACCCATTCGGGATCAGCGTTGCGCCTGCGACGATATTCGTGCCGTTCCCGAATATCTGCACCGTCGCGCCTTGAGAGATGGCAACCCCGGTACCGCTCGCGGTCGTGCATGTGACGGTATACGCGCCGGTCGTCGAGTTTGTCACCGTCCAGCCACGCACCCAGGTAGGGAAAATAATCTGAATGTTCGCGGTCAGCGCCCCAGACAAGAATATCTGCGGAGCCGCTGCTTGCGGACCTGTGAGCGTGACATTGGACGATGCCAGTCCGCTCAGTGTCGTGGCTCCGTACACAGAGAGCGGCGCCCACCCGGAGCTCGCCGGCGCGGTCGTATCCGGATTATTGCTGTTACCAGCAACCTGATTAATCCAGTAGCCTGCTCCGCTTGCCATCGCAAGGATGGCGCCGAGCGCGTAGCCACCGTTCGCTGCGGCATATGCGGTGCTGAACTGATACTGCTGGCCGCCGGTGAGGGCGGCAATATTGGCAGTCGCGGCGTACAGGATGCCGTTCATATCCTGACCGAACGGGTTGACTCCGCCCGCACTCGCCGGCGTCATCGTCAGCGGCGGGAAGCCGTCAGTGTAGGACGCCGCGCCGGCCTTGACGCTGATCTGAGACGCAACCGGGATCGGGTTCGTGATGTATGAACTGGCCGCGCCCGAGCCGAAGGCTTCTTGGATCAGCGGCGGAGTGGGTGAGCCTGCCATAGTGTGTGCCTTAGATTAAATTCACAGTGACATTGGCCGCCGCGATTACCGGCTCCTGGTCGATGCCCATAGTTACACTCGCGAGTTGAGCAGGCGCAGACACTCCCACGTAGACCGACATGAGCTGGATCGTGGTAGGACCAGCCGCGATGATCGGCGCGTAGTATTGCGACGCCAGGATGAGTGACCCGCTGCGCGCTCGAGGCGCGCCGTTCTGGCCGCTGAACTGCGCAACGACCGCGTTCTGCACGAGAGATACGATGTTCGCCGGCAGCGTGCTCGTATTCTGGATATTGACCGAGAAATAAATCTGTGTATCGGTCAAGTCGTTGTACGTAATGTTGTAGGTCGGCGCGGGCGGATTGTAACCACTGGTATCGGTCACCACGACGGTCGTGTTGCCGTTCATGTTGCAGCCAGGAGATTTTTTCGTGTAGATCGCCTGCGCAATAGCCGCAGAGTCTCCCCCAGAGACGCCGACATAGATCGAGTTCGGCAGCATCGAGTAATTCGTAGCGCCGACCGTGATCGCCACGTTCGAGTCGTTCTCGTAGCAAAATACGTCCACCACTCCCGGGACGCCGAACACGGCGCCATAAATCGATTGCAGAGCGCCCTGCGAATTAGACGCTACAGATGCCGCACGGCGCAACGCAAATGCAGCTTGACTCTCGACGTTCGCGCCGATCACTCCGGCCGCCGGATTGGTGATGCTGTCCCAGCCGGTGATCTGCTGGTATATCTGCGTCAGCGTGCCGGCCGGACAGGCAATCGGGCCGAGCACGACATTGGAGAATGGCAGAGTGATCGATCCGCTGGCAGGGATGGTGCCACCAGCAGTGCACACGTACCTGTTCCCGCTGGTGTCTTGCGCAGTCGCTCCGGTAGGGATTACGGTGCCGACAAGGCCAGTGCACAAGCACTGCACCACGGTCGGCAGCCCGGGGTTGCGATCCAGGAAGTAAATCTGCCCTACGGCGTCCTGCATGAACCCGCTGGCCACGTCGGGATCGATGTTATTGACGAAGTACGCAAGCGCTGCATTAGCGGCATTGATGTTCGCCGCCCAGGACGTGGCGAGCTGCGACTGCGGGGTTTGCGGGTTCGTGAAATTGAGCTTCCCGCCGAACGCGGTATTGATGTCGGACTGAACGCCTGCGAGCACGGTCGACGCGCTCGGCACGACGAGGCCAGTCGAGGTCCACTGTATTTGAGGGACTGCGCTCACAGCGCCACGCTGCCGGTATTGCCGTCAGAATCAGTGAATTGAACCTGCCCGTTCACTTTTCGGCCCGTGAATCCTTCGATGATACACGTCGCAGATACTACCCCTGGGACCGTTAGCGCTGCATTTTCCATGAGCGTCTGCAAGACCGGAAGCGGCGGCTCCTGGCCGAGCACTTTTCCGAAATAGTCGATGCCGGCCGTGGCGTCGTAATATGCGTCCCCGAGGAACGTCTTGATGGCGCTCGCCACGTCCTGCGCCACAGAGTACGGCGGCGTGGCCATGGCGATATTCCCATTGGAATCGACGACGAGATCCCAGGACGATTGATCGAGGAGCAGGGTGTTTTGCGTCGTTGAGCTCATGGCAAATCGCTCGCCTCCAGGTACACAAGCTGATACTGCGTGCCGAGGCCGGTGTATACCGGGTCTGTGTCCTCGAACATGTCCACAACCACGAAGTCCCCAACCACGCCGTAATATTTCGCATCGAGCAGTATCGGCACCGTGTTACGCACGATGCGGCAATTTATGATCGACGTTCCGTTGACCGTGAGGTCCATGTACAGCGCTGGATATCCCTGCACTTCGGTAGTCGAAAAATACTGCGTCGTCATCGGATTGCCGAACGAGTCGTAAATGATGTACCCGTAGCTGTCGCGGACGTATTGAGTCTGCGGCGCAAGAATGTCCCCCGGCGTCTGCAGGCTATAGAGGTTGATCCCGCAGGACTGCCCGGCGAGCTGTATCGAGAGCGACTGCGCCGGCACGGCTGTGACTGGGATGATGAGCATGGCTACGTCACCGGCTTGCCGGTATCGGACGTGCCGCTCGACACGCCGGAGTGGACATGCGTGCCGAGTACGACGCCGAGTGCGTCTGTGATCTCGCCCTGCGTGCTGATCTCAGCGCCGTTTGCGTTCACGGGTCCAGTGATATCGACGGCAGTCGAGGCGGATATTTTGACGGTTGGGGCTTGCAGCGTGATCTCAGTAGGCGAGACAACGGCTATGCCGTTCGAGTTGAACTGCACATACTGCACCGGGATGCCGTTCAGAAATCCGCCGATGTAGAGCCCAGAGCCCCAGTCGTACTGTGCCAGCGTCGCGGGATTGAGCGGCTGCGCGCCCTTCAGAGACCCAGGCGACTGCTGGTTTGCCGCGACCAAAGACGAAATGTCGCGGTAAGAGAATACGAGGATGCCGATATCGCCGACGTTGGGGTCAATGATTACAGCGTTCGTTCCACCCTGAATCCTGAAGTACGGAATGTTGCCGATGATGCCGTGCGGAGTCGGCTGCTGCGCACCGTTCAACTGGTTAAGCATCGGCTGAACAGAGACGTATCCGACAGGCGATAATCCGCCGTCGTTCGTGACGGACTTCACCTGCACGACAGCCGCCGTCATGACGTTCGCCAAAAGCTGCTGGAACACGAACGCGAGCGACTGGTACTCGCTCGACACGCTCGCAAAAGTCCGCAGCGGATACAGAGTCTCGGTCATGTGGCTCGTACCATCATGTCTGTATCGGGCTACAATTCATATGCGTGAACCATGCGCCGTCGAACTTCAAGGACTCCAGCGTATGATATGCCTTGAATATGTACCATTGGCCGTTGGCGGCAGGGATAATCGTATCGGTTATCTGAATAGGACCTCCAAGCGTGAATTGCGGGTTGAACAGCGCACTAGCGGAGACTCCGAATACTTCGATACATGGGTCTGCGATGAGTCCGGTTGTCGGCGCGAGTACGACCTGCTGGAGTCCGCTCCGGGGCGTAAAGCGTGGACATATCGCCAGCGTGTTCTTCTGGTCTATGTAATAGTCGATGTTAGAGTTTCGCGCAATCGCTCTAAGCTGCGTGTACGGCGATCCTGGGAAGTACGCCCCTTTCGGTAGCATAGCGGTCACGCCGTTGTTCTCGAACCCGAGTCCCATGACACCGGCAACAGTCTGCATCGCCGACGCCACTGTGCCCCCGTTCGGATACGATATCGGCGTCGTCGGCTGAACGCCGAAAGCGTAGCCTATGCGCGCCTGGAGTCGCATGTACACATCCGGCATCTCCGTATACTGCGGCGATCCCTCGATGATCGTGCCTGCGAAAACCTGCGCCCATCCCTTGCCGCTCCACGCCTCGAGCGTGATGGTGTTGATCTGAACCGCCGTCGGCTGAACTCTGAACAGCAGCACGGACAGCGCGTTCATGTCCGCCTGCTTCATGCCGTAGATGTCGATTGACAACTCGTTGGCGAAGCCGACGTTGCAGTCTATGTTCGCGACCATGCGCAGATTCGTCAGCACAAGGGTATTGCTGCCAGTACCTGGAAACGTGTTATTGCCGCCTTCGAGCACTATCGTCGCGCGCAGCAGTTTTTCAGATGAGAATGACGGCATGCGCTACTCGAACGATATCGCCTGCATGCTCTGATTGATCTGCTGAGCGGAGATCGGCTGCGGATTGACGCTGCCTAAGTTGACAATCGGCTGCGCCGTCGGGTCTGTCGCGTTCGTGGTATTCGTTACGGTATTGGTGTACACCTCAGAGACTTGGATTACCTGCCGGAAGTGAACGTCCACCTCGGCCAGGAAGTAGGCGCCTGCGGGACCGCGCCGCACGTTCGAGTAGCTGCGCAGCACGCAATTCTGATAGGACCACTCGGGCGAGATTATGGTGTAGAGATTCGTCGTGCCAGCAATCGCCGCGATCTGCGCCAGGAATGCCGCGCGCTCTGCGGTAGTGCCGCCCTTGGTCATGCGCAGCGACACCTCGAACGGATGGATGACGATGTTGTACGAGGCGAACGAGCCGTCCTGCACGGGGAAGTCGCACACGCTCCACTCGTTCTCGTTCGCGAGGTTCAGGATGGAATCCGGCTGAATGACTAGATTTGAGTTTCTGTCGTAGACTCCCCACACGGCGTTGTTCTGCGCCGCGCCCCACAGCACGCCAGAGATAGCCTCGCTGCCGAGCGTGATCGTGTTGTAGACCGCGCCCGGTAGACGCGGTATCGGAGGGACGCCGGGCAGGTCCGGAACGTTCGGGAAGTTCACGGCGTCACACCGTTATCGGCTTGGCCTGCCAGGAACTTACGCTTGAGCGCAGAGTGCATATCCCTGGCGATCCCGTTCGCGTCCGTGGCCTTGGTGTTGATCGTCATGGAGCCGATTACGACGGTAGCGGAGCCTTTCCCTATTGCGCCGGCCGCCGCTACAGTAGCCACCGCGTCGCCAGCGGCTTTGGTCGGCGAGATGGCTGAGTGGCCGTCATCGAATATTTTGCTGAGTATGTAGGTTACGGGATTCATCGGAAGCTGAGCGATAGCCATGGCCCCGAGCGCGAGGCCCTCGAGCTTGTTCTTTTGGAACTCGGCCGCGGCGGGTTTCAGCGGGGTATCGAGCATGTGCCGGACCGTTTTCGGTAAACTGTGCCCAGTGTCTTTCTGGAACCAACCTAGCACCGCGTCTATATCTGCTACTAGCTCTTTAAACGCTTTCTCCGCCATAGGAATGTAAACCTTGGCAAGCTCCTTGAACGCCTTGAATAGCTCCACGGTCCACTTATCGAGCGTCGGGAACGCCTTGGAAGCGATGTCCTGCACCTTGAATTTTAGATCGATCATCTCGTTGACGAGATGCTTGGCCGCCTCGGCCCGCGTCATCGTCACGCCTTTATTGGTGGCGGCGGACTTGCCCCACTCGCGCTCGAAGGTCGCTAGATTCGATACCATGTACGCCATGCTCTGGGGCAGCCCGAATTGCACTTCCGCGGCAGTCGCGCGCATCTCGCGAGCTTGCGGCGTATTCCCAGGATACACACGCGCCAAGTACTGCGCGACCTCGAGCATCAGCGCATGCGGGTCTTTGGCGAGTCCGTTGGAAGACTGGAAGTCTATGCCGGCGCGCTCGAATCCAGTGAACAGAGACGACCACTGGCCGTTGTACCGCAACGCGAACAGCGACTTGTTGAGATTCCCGATGTAGTTCGCCATGTCGTTCGGACCGCCGCCGGCGAGCTGGCTGGCCTCCTGCCATGAGCGCAGTTCGTGAGCCGATACGCCGAGCACGCGCGATTGAATAGCGACCTCCTTGAGTCCTTCGGCTGTACTGGCGAGCAGGTCCACGACGCCCGCGAGTCCGGCGAACCCGAGGAACAGCATGCTGATCTTGCCTGCTAGCATCCCGAACGAGTCGCCCATGGAGTCGGCTGCGCGGCCGAGCGCGTCCTTGGTGCGAGCGATTTCCGCGCGCGCTTTTTCCTGACCTTCGGTGAATCCTTCAGATTTCAGGCCAAGGGTGACGACTAAACTATCAACAACGCTATCGGCCATGGGCTACTGCTTTCGCGTGAGTCGGCGCTCGTTTTCTTTGTTCACCGCCAAAATCTCCAGTAGGTCCCAAGCGTCCTGCACGCCGTAGACCGTTTGCAGCTCGTACAGCGTCGCCATGTTGTGCATCACCAACGTCCCGATGAGCTTCGGGACGTTTACAAACTCGACTAGGCCGACGGGGCTCGTGAAACTCCCGATGTTGAGGTCGCGTCGGCCGGCGAAAAACCCAGGTGAAGTTTCAGCACCTCGATGCGCAATTGCGAGCGCGTCTTGATTTCCTCGATCTGGCAAGCGTCCCCTGCCAGTATCGACTGCGGCGGATGCTTGGGATTGTGCACGTACCTG
>JAJZKY010000076.1 GCA_021803885.1 Planctomycetota bacterium | reverse complement strand
ATAAAAAGGCAAGTCAAGCGAAAAACAGAAATACCGCAATATTTTAGTGGCTACACGTAAATGCCAAAAATCGACATTAACTCATTGTCATACAACGACTTACGTCAAAATCACCTCTGGAGCATCCGTTGCAACGCGGCGAAACTCCGGGGCCGGCTGACGTCGTGGGTCGGGCCGAGCTCACGGACGACGAGCAAAACAAGGTTCGGGTATTTGTCGAAAAACACCTCGCAGAACACGAAGCTCTCTCAAGAACTCGCGAAGGATACAGCGCGCATCCGCATTGTAAGGAGGTGAGAGACGGCGATGTGGTCGTCATCACGCGGTTCAGCTGCGCGGGCTTCGTTTTCGAGGCCTACCGGGCGGCACGGATAACGCTGCTCGATTTATCGTCGATGCCCGAAGTTTCACTCGACACCCTCGCGGTCGCCTATGGAGTGGCCCTGCTTGAGCGCGGCCCCATTCGTGAGCGCTGTGGCCTGTGCGGTGACGGGCCATGGCCCGTGATGTTGCCGGGTTACCTGCTCCATGCTCTCAACCGCGATGGCGAGTCGATAAGAAACACCCCGCATCGGCCCCAACCTGGCGAGGAGCATTTCCCCGCTACGCCACGGAGTTTTTAGAAGCCCTGAAGTCCGGATGCCACAATCAGGGGAGGCAATCTTCAACCTCAATTGTAGCCCGCCCGCGCCTGCGGCCTCCAGCCTCAGCAAGGCACTATTTCTGCGTCATCGTGTCGGCTGGGGAAAACCGGTAGTGATAAAGCAGCTTTTTGCGGCCGCCTGCATCCCGGCAGACGGCCTGCGTTCGCAGCAGCGGTCGCAGACGCCGGGCGTAGGCATGATCCTCTCCCCGATTGGCGGGATCAAATCGGGCCTGAAGGGCAGATTGCCGACGGACGGGGCATAAATGGTTCGGCGTGCGTTCATATCGCTCGGCCGTGTTCCGATACGCGGTGTAGGCCAGATCAAAATCAAATTCAAGCCCGGGCCGACCATCCACATAATATTGCCCACGAAACACGACGCAGTCGGCTCCTGGTGTGGCGTCGATGGCCGCGAGCAGGCTGGCGAGATAATCATCCGCCACCCGATCGTCATCATCGACAAAGCAGACATATCGGCCGCGGGCTTTGCTCAGCAAGTCGTTACGCTTGCACCCGACGGGTTGCTCCTGCTGGTCCAGCGCGGTCAGAATCTCCACTCGCTGCGGATCGGGAAGTGCCCACACCTGAGCGTACAGACTTCTCAGCAGCGTCTGCGCCAGCGGTTGGCGGCAATAGAGCGTCGGTATCAGAACGGAAATATCCGGCACACGCAGCCCGAAGCCCGCAGCCCGGCGCCGCTGAAATAATAATTGATCCGCCGTGTGATGCCGCTGGTTGGCGATATAAACTTCGTCCCCCTGCGGGCCGCCATGCTCGTGCCGGGCAAGGACGAGATGAATCCACGCATACTTGTGAAGCCGCCGCGAAACTTCTGTCAGTTCATTATCACAGAACAGCGATTGATAGTCCGGATGATACACGTAGCCGAAGCGGCGATAATAATGAAACCCCATCACCGGCAGCGTGATCAATCGCCCAGCGCCCAGATAGCCATCATGAAAATGCAGCACCCCATCGAACGCGGGAAAATGCCACGCCATGGCACCGGCGATGCAGTCATCCCAGCCGGCAAGCACGGGGGCAAAATCATCACTCGCCAGAACCAGTATGTCCCATGCCGGGGAAATTGGAATGCCGAAGTTGCAGGCGTGAATCTTGCCACGCGGCGGGCATAACTCCACGCGCACATGGAGTCCGCAGGCCGCAAGCTGATCCCGTGCCGCCAGTGCCTCCGCACGCTCGGCCTCATCGGCTGTCAATTGATATTCAATGGCATGGCGACCGGACGCAAGCTCATGCCAGCGGATCAGCCGTGCAATGGCCGCCGGCCATCGGCGGGTGGTGGGAAGAACCAATACAATATTCATGATGCCACTCCGTCTGATGGAAGATCGGAATACGACCGTGGCCGGTGCGCCCGGCGCCGCAGGCCATTACCTCTGGCCTGCTGTGGATACATCCGCACGGCGGGCAAGCCGGTCGAGTATCAACTCCATGCGCATTAGAACCCGGCGGCTGCGCTGCTGGTTTTGCAGAATTTCATTAATTTGCCGGGTATGTTCATGCTGATGGTCCAGCAGGGCCTGCATGGCCACGGCCCGATCAATATCGTGAAGCGTATGCCGGGCGGTCTGCCGCCACGCGAAGGAAGCGACAGAAAATGACGCACTTCCCGCTCCGATCATCACGCCCGCGAGCGCAAAAAGCGCCGACCAGCGCACCGGTTCCTCCCGAAATCGATCCAGAATATCTTTCATGAGATGTCACTCCATGCAGACGGGGCGGCCCCGATATCATCGAGGTCGCCCCGCCGTCGAATTCAAGTGCGTACGGTATTAACTCGTGGCCGCGGTAACCACGCGCTGCGTCGCAGGGTGCAGAATCGTGCCGGGCGGTATGACCCGAGCCAGTTCGCTCACCGCCTGTTTATGCCGATTCACCTGCGATTTGGCACGGGCCGCTGCCGTGGTCGTGGCCCCCGCAATCAGACTCGCAATGGCCGCGACAATCCCAAGCACCGTTCCTCCCATCGGTCCGGCCGCTTGGGCAGCCGCTTGAATCGCCGGTCGCAGGATCACCACCGCGGGGTTGTGGGCCGTCGGCCCGGTGGGGGACTGTTGCTGCGTAATCGCCTCCACAGTGTGCGAATCGCGGTGAATCAGGGCCGGCGCCCATTGACTGCACCCGGCGGCCAGCAGGCATAATCCTGCAGCAGGCATGACGAACCAGCGTGTTTTGATCTTCAACATTTCAATCTCCTTCATATCGCTGTAGTTAAGTGAATCTTGGAAAATGGGTGACATCGGGTGTGGCAGGCTGGCGGTCCAGCGGCGGATGGATTCAAGGGCTGTGATTCGCGCCTGGGCATTGAGTTTTGCCTTGGCCACCGGCGAAAGCGAAATTCCAGTGAGCGGTCCCGCCGTATGCAGACACCGGGTCGTCGTGCATCCGGCAAGCGACATCATGCATGCCGCCGGCAGGACGATCCATTTCGATTTCATCTCAATCATCTGACCCAACGCCCAAGCTCTGCCCAGCGGCGGGTGCCGGCGCCCATTCACAGGTCGCCGACACCCACCTGATATTCATCGCTTTCTTTGCGGATCAGCCTCAGCTTGCCGGGCCGCCACCACGCGGCTCAATGCAGACAAAGCCGCTGCGACTGTTAGGGCTGTTGGGCAGCTTGAGCGGCTGCTGCCGCATCACCTTGCCGTCGATGCGGTAAATCATGCGGAACGCCACTTCGGCGGCATCAAAATAAAGATGCATGGACATCGCTGTCTCGACCTGACCACCCGCCTTGGTCGCCACGCCATACTGCTTCAGGTCGGCCAGGATCACATCCCCCGCATCACCAAGTGCCGGGCAGTGATAGCTGTAAATCACCGGAATGCCGAAGAGCTTGGCCGTGGGCGTCTGGCCGATGGTACCGGCGGCATAATACAGATTGCGCCCGGCGGAATCTTTCAACTGTTCAAACTGGGCTTCGGCATCGGGATTGGCGATCCACACCACGCCCGACATATCCCCCGGCGCCACCGTCCAAAGCAGACTCTTCATGTTGACCAGATTGGTGTAACTGATGGTGCCGGCGGTTTGGCCCGCATCGGCCGGGGCCTGCACCAGCGCTGAAGATGCGAGAATGCCCGCCGGCTGGCCGAGCCCCGTCCCGTTGATAAACGCCTGATTCAAATCCCACGCCAGCGCAATGCCCCCTTCATCCAATATGAAATGGCTCAGGGCGACATTATTATCCTGCAGTAATTCATCGGTAACCGGCAGCAGCGTGCCCCAGCGGTTAAGCGTAAACTGCACGCGGCTGTATACGGGCTTCTGCGGGGCAATGGCAACGCCGTCCGCATTAAGCCAGCTTCCCAGCGATCCGCCCGATGCCGCCGTGACCCCCAGTTCCGTCATGGAACGCACCGGTACAAAAAGGGAATTGCCCAGCGTGATCGGATATTTGCGGGCTTTTTCAAAAAGCAGGCTTTCTTCCAATACATCACGGTAAATCTGATTGGCGTACTGCGTCGGAACCAATGCTCCGCCATCCGAGAGCACCGATTCATCCATCCCATCCGCCTTTCGCACCATGCCAGCAAGACGTGGATCTGGCGTTTTGTGAATCGAAAGCCGCCGGACGGCCTGGGCAAATTCACCCAGGTTGGCGAAGCCGCCGGTCGGATCCGCCAGTCGGCGCTCAGGCCCGACGACCACACTCGTTTTCGCCTGCCGCAGGGATTTTGACACCTCATCCATCACGCGCTGAGTGATGAGGCCGGTCGCGTTCTGCAACTGCTGATCGATCGAAATCTGAATCGTTTCCAGCGCTTCATCCAAGCCACCGGCCGCGGACGCAGAGTCGACGGCTTTGTGTGCGATGGGCGCTGACTCATTGGGCGGCTCGGCTCCGCGGCCATTTTTCTGCGTTGAAAACTTTTCGTTCGAGTTGTTTTTCATAACGATCTGCTCCAAAAAAAGTGAAATTGAAATGGGATATCCACGCTGCGGGCATGCAGCGGGCGGCCCAGTGCGTTGCCGGGGTCGTTCTACGCCGCCGGTGATTGCATCCTGACCGTCTCAACTTCGGCGGCTATATGGGTTCAGAGGTGGGACAATGGTGAGATGGCGAAAAGTCCTGCGGGAACGCACCGCAACGTATATCTATCAGGGGCTGGGGATCAGGGTGCGAAATGCGAAGGGCTTAACGCCGATCGGCTGATCGAGTGTCGGCCTTCTGGCGGAGTCTCACTCCCCGGGGATGACATTGGAGACGGTGACCGAATTCATCTGCATCGATTGAACGTGATCATCCATGAAAACCGCATTGGCGTCGCCAGACTCCGGCCCGCTGGAATTATGTCGATAACGCAATCCCTGACTGCTCAGCGCGGTGCCAGCGAAGTCCGTGTTGCCGGGGTTCGGCGGAATCACCGTGGTTGGGGTGTAGCTGCCGTATTGCCATGAAAGTTGTGATGGCAACCAGGAAAACAGGTACTGGGTGCATGAGCCATTCGGTGCGGTTTGACTGGTGTCGCCGATACCGATGACATCCGATGGGTCGGGAATGTTTCCCAGAAGCATACTCTGGTCCGCCGCATATCCGGTTGTGCTGTTGATGGTGGGTGTAAGAAAAACATTCGGATTGGCCGCATAGTTGACACCCCACAATCCGCTCATCGGGATCTGCCGGTCGGGGCACCAGAAGATGGCATCCCACTTGCTGGCAAACCGCGCGGGGATATTCTGCCCGATAACGCCGTCGTTGTTGACCGGCACAGATGAACTATCCAGCGTGTAGAAGTCCAGATTCGCCCACTCGCCGGATACGGCGTTGGTATTGCTCAAAGGCAGGTTTGGATCGCTCCAGATTCCATACGGCAGACTGCCATTGTTTTCATTCGCGTAAATCAAGGTCATTTGACCGAGCGTCCGCAGGTTCGCCTCGCACGCTGCACTCCCAGCCGCCTCCTGTGCCCAATGGATGGCCGGCAATAACAGGGCAATCAGGAGCACAACGATGCTGATCACCACAATCATTTCCAGGAGGGTGAATCCGCAGCGGTCGGCGGCGGTAGCGGCCTTTGGATGACTCAACTTCACCAATATCCTCCTGCAGGCGTCAAGAGGGACGCCGCTTCCGAAAAGATACCCTTCAATATGTGTCCGGTAACCGTCAGCGATTACCCACTCCCAAAATCCATATCGACTCTTCGCCCAAAATAATAGAGGGTGTAGATGTTTTCGGACGATGCTCCCGCGTTATCACCGACCATGACTTTCGGCGTGTCAGGAGTCGCATCAGGCATCAAAAATGAACTTTATCGGTTGTACTTTGTGGAATGAACAATTAGACTGACGATTTTGGCCGTACCTCGTAGTTTTGACTGGAGACTAAGTTAATGTCTGTTAAGCGACCTCTGGCGATTGCCCTGTTTTCATTGACGTTTGCGATATTCGCCCCGGCTTCCCCGAGACTCGCTGTGGCCGCCGGGCCGATTCATAAAATGCACACGGCAAACATGAAGTGGTGGAAGGCTGCTCGTTTCGGGATGTTCATCCACTGGGGACTTTACTCGGTCCCGGCGGGGGTATGGCATGGCAAGCGGGTGCCGGGATATGGTGAGTGGATTAAGAATAACGCCCACATTCCCAACCGGGAATACAACGCGCTGGCTAAAAAATTCGACCCCGTCGATTTCAATGCCACACAATGGGTAAAAATCGCACGCGAAGCTGGAATGAAATACATCGTTATTACCAGTAAACATCACGAAGGCTTCTGTATGTTCAATACCAAAGCCACCCATTTTAACATTGTAAAGGACACCCCTTGGCATAAGGACCCGCTGGCCATGCTTTCCGCAGCCTGCCGGGCGCAGGGGATAAAATTCTGCACGTATTATTCCATTATGGATTGGCACTCCCGCGATCAACTTCCTGCCCATGCCAGCGCCACGCACCCAACATACAACCCGACGCATTTTGCGCTGGGACGATCTGTCGCTTATCTGCATTACATGGAACGGCAAATTCATGAGCTCATCACGCAGTACCATACGCATCTGATCTGGTTTGATGGCGGATGGATGCACGGCTGGAATAAATCCCTCGCCCGGCAACTTTACCGGTATATCCGCTCAATCGATCCGACGGTCATTCTTAATAACCGCATCGGCTTCGGTTATGGAGATTATGCCACGCCGGAACAGAGTATTCCCCCCAGGGGCCTTCCCGGCCCGTGGGAAACCTGCATGACCATCAACACGACATGGGGCTACGTCTCCTGGAATCACAACTGGAAATCCTCAGCGATGCTGATTCATCATCTGATCGAGTGTGCCAGCGGCGGTGGAAATTTTCTGCTGAATGTCGGCCCCACTGCCAAGGGAATCATCCCACAGCCGGAAGTGAAGCGCCTCCTCGCCATTGGCAAATGGTTGAAGGTAAATGGTCAAGCCATTTACGGATCGCATCGCACGCCTTTTGACGGGAAACTTCCTTACGGTTACGCGACACAGAAGCCCGGGAGGTTGTTCATCGAGGTGACCAAGTGGCCGAGGAGTCACACTCTGGTCGTACCCATGCGCAATACGATCACAAAAGCCTATCTTTTGGCTGACGGGAAGAGATTAAAGACGACGAAAGGGCCGGATGGGCAATCTGTTGATCTGCCGTCTGCCGCACCCGATCCGGTCGCAACCGTCATCGTGCTGAAAATCACTGACCCCGTTCGACCTCTGCGGTGATCGTCCACCAGCTCTCTCATTGCATTCATCGGCTCAGTGAGCTTTTGAAGGCGCCGCTGCGGATACTGAAACTATCTGGGGTGGAACACGGCGTTCTGGCGGGTCTGGCCCCCCCGACCTCGCTCGAAAACACCGCCATACCCATCGTTATCGAACCGGGTCTATTCCATCGGCACGTCATATGCACCCCACACCAAACCGAAGTCACGATATACTTTTTTCGCAGTAGGTGATGGTGAATCAGAGGGGCGAATCTGGATATTAAACCGGAAACTCAGCCGCCGGTCTCATGGGTGCGAACGCCCGCAACCGACCCGGCCATGTATCTCGCCGCCGCCGTCGTGGTCGGCATTACCCTCGCCTGGTGCTGGCATCTCCCAACCGATCTCATCATCGCGATCGCGGCCGTGACCGGAACCGCCGCTGCGGTTGTGCTTCGCCGCTGGCGCTGGGCGGCTTTTGTCCTGGCCATGGCGGCATTTGTGGCGATGGGGGCGGCAAGATTTAATATTCAGCAGCGGCAGATGGCGCCCGATAATATTGCCCGCTGGGCACCGAGCCGGGGGCGGGCGCTCCTCCGCGCCAAACTGCTGATCACCTCGCCGCCGCAACATCATCTCAAGCCGCCGGGCGGACCCCTGTTTTCCATCGCCGGCGATTACACCACATTCAAAGCCCGCGTGCTGATGTGCCGAAACGATCGCCGCTGGCGCTCCGCATCCGGCCGCGTTCTGGTGCATGCGCCGGGCTGGTTACCCGGACTCGGGGTCAATGAACGGGTGGAAGTGTGGGGTTGGCTGACCAAACCCACCTCACCGGCCAATCCGGGGGCATTCAATTATCGCCGCTATCTTGCCACCCGGCGCGTCTTTGCTGAAATTGATCTCACGCATGCCGCACAGATCAAATTGCTCAGTACCCGACCATCGATATGTCCTCTCTCCGGCTGGCTGGCGGCGTGGCGCGTGCACCTTCGTCATGAATTCCTCCGTGCATCGGGTACCCATCGCCTTGCAGGTAATGAAATGGTCGCCCTGCTGCTGGGATTTCGTGACCCGTCGATTGTGCAGATCGAACGCGATTTTTCCCGCTGTGGAGCGGCGCATCTCCTGGCACTCTCCGGTCTGCACGTCGCGCTGATCGCCGAGGTGATCTGGCTCATACTCCGATGGCCGATTCGTTCACCGCGTGTGCGGGCCGCACTCACCTTGATTCTGGTGATCCTGTACATGCTGGCCACCCCATGCGGGCCGCCGGTGGTGCGGGCGGCGCTCGGCACGGCGCTGGTGCTGCTGACCATGCTCGCGGGGCGACCGGTGCGCATGGGAAATATCCTCGGACTCACCGCATTGGTGGTGCTGCTTTGGCGGCCCGCCGAACTCTTCGACGCATCCTTCCAACTCAGCTTTCTCGTGACGTGGATGCTCATCGTCATGGCCCCGCGGGTGTACACCGCCGTTTTCGGCCGATGGCTGGCCCGCCTCACCGATTTCGCCAACGCCTCGCAGAAGCATCTGGATCGGCTCAAGCTCCGCCTGGCGACATTCATCGCCGTCATGCTGACGGCCAATTTCATCGGCACGCTCGTCTCGCTGCCGCTGGTGATGTTCCATTACCATCAGATTACGCCATGGGGCGTGGTGACCGGCCTGCTGCTGTTTCCCGTAGTCGTCGTCGCCCTGATCAGTGGCCTGCTGCAATTGATCTGCTCGGTTGCCGCGCCCGGCGTCGCCGGTCTTGTCGGTACGATCGCGGCTCCCTGTGCGCAGTTCATGGCATGGATGGTGCATGATTTGGCCCGGCTACCGCTGAGCCAGATGGTCGTACGGGCCCCATCCGCCGGCTGGATCGCGGCCTTTTATCTCGTGCTGGCGGCGTGGATGCTCCGCCATCATCTGCGAATCCATCGTCGTGCCATCGCGGCGGCGGGTGTGGTATTGACGGTCGGCTTTCCGCTGGCGGCCCTGGCTGAAAACCGCGGACCGGCCGTCAGGATGGAAATATTAAGTCTCAGCAGTGGCAACGCCGTGCTGCTGGAAACCGGGCACAACTGGCTCACCCGCCGGGCCTATCTGATCGACGCCGGCACCGCCGGTTCGGCCCAGGTGTGCAGCCGCAATATCCGCGCGGTACTTAAGGATCGCGGTATCGCCGATCTGGCGGATATTTATCTTACCCAGATTGATTCGCTCCACGCAGCCGGGGCCCTGCCGCTGCACGCCCGCTATCCCGAAGCAGCCCTGTGGATGAACGCACGGGACTTAAGCGGCACAGGTCGGCCCGTTTCCGTAACACGCTTTTTGCGGCAGCTGGGCTCTCCAGCGGCTCTTCATCCGCTCACAGCAGGGCAGAAATTCGCCATCGGAGCGCGGGGGCATTTACAGGTCATTTGGCCGACGCAAAAAGGTGCCGTGCTTCGCAAATATCGCGGTGATGTGCTGCTGCTTTCAGCAGCGGGCGGGCGTGTTTTGCTGATGTGCCGCACGCAGGCGGTACCGGCCGTCATCAGGAGCGTGGAAAAAAAACTCGGTGGACGGCGCCTGACCGGCATCATACTGATCGGTGCCGGCAACCTGCATGCAGCCGCTGCCCGCAGGCTTTCAGAGCTTCACCCCGCGTTTGTTATCTGCACCGGCGAAACACGGGCGGCCCGCATCGCCGATAGGGCGGCCTGGAGGGGATTGCCCGTGCGCTATCTCTCCACCTCGCGCGACGGCGCGGTGAGCATCCGTCTCGGTTTGCACGGTTTTCACATCACCGCTTGGCTGACCGCGGCAGCAGGCCATCCGGGGCCGTAGCCGGGCCGCCGGATTACGCTGCGGCCAAAGGCGGTTATATTGACGGCGGCAGAGCCTTTTCATGGGAGTGTCCAACATGGTTGAACTGGAAAAATTAATACGCGACATACCCGATTTCCCCAAACCCGGAATCGTCTTCAAGGATATTACGCCGCTGCTGGCCGATCCCAAGGGACTGGCGATGGCCATCGAGATGCTGGCCAATCCATTCCGCGGCCGGGGCATTGAACTCGTGGTCGGAGCGGAATCCCGCGGCTTCATTTTTGGAATTGCCGTGGCTCAGGCCCTTTCATGCGGTTTTGTCCCGGTGCGAAAGCCGGGCAAATTGCCCCATCGGAAAATCGCAGCAACCTATGATCTGGAATATGGCCGCGATACCGTTGAAATCCATGCGGATGCTCTCCGGCCGGGGCAGAAGGTGCTCATGGTGGATGATTTGCTGGCGACGGGGGGGACCATGGGAGCGTGCTGCAAGCTGGTGGAGGAATTGGGCGGCCAAATCGCAGGTATCGCGGTGTTGATTGAACTGGCATTTCTTTCCGGCGCGGGGCTTCTGTCGCGCTACAACGTACACAGTGTGATTCGGTACGACTGAAAACCGTCGGCGGATGATGAATGATGAATACGTTCCCCCGCCCCGACCCCAAGTTTGCATCGGCGCCGGTTAATGCGTCGCCGCGGGTACAGGCGGCTTGTGATCCTTCATCGACCAGACATGCATCGGCTTGCCGTCCAGTGAAACGCTTTTCGTTGCCGTTTCTGGAAGCGGATGTTTGCTGTGGCCGGTCGTCAGATACGTCATAAAGCCGCGCGGCCCGTATCGCGTAATCAGCAGCGTCCAAGCGTCCTGCTCGTGATTGTGGCCGCAATGGCCATAGAGACGCAATCCCATCGCGACATTGCTTCCTTCGCGGTTTAGCGGCGATATGGTGAGTTCCGCGTCGTCATAACCCAGCGCTCGGTCACGAAATACCGGCCGAAATACCTCGCTCGTATAGTCCAGCAGTTCTCGGAAGGTGTGCATGTGGTGCACATCATCATCGAAGTGTTTTGGCTTAAGCACCTCAACGGCCGGGTTGAGTTCCAGGTGCGGCAGATAACCAACGGCGGCCTCAAGTTGAAGCCGGAACTGGCCGAACCAATGCTGGTAGGAGGTGGACATGATGTGAGCGTCTTTAGGATGCGTGGTACGGCCGCACTTATGACACCGGACATGGGCGCGTTGAATTTTGCTTACCAAGGCGGATACTGAAACCATCTGAGGTGGAAC
>JAJZKY010000075.1 GCA_021803885.1 Planctomycetota bacterium | reverse complement strand
TGTCGCCACGATCGGCTCCAAAGAAGGTTTCTCACACCTGATGCTGGCGCTGTTGGGGGCTGGTGACACGGTGGTGGTTGGTGATCCGGCCTATCCCATTCACGTTTACGCCGTGGCTCTCGCGGGCGGTAATGTCATCAGTGTGCCGCTGGGAAATGATGAAGCTTTTTTGCAGCGCATTGAACATGTGCTTAAAAATCTTTTTCCGCGTCCCAAATTGCTGATACTTAATTATCCGCACAATCCATCGGCCATGACAGTGGATCGTCTGTTTTATGAACAGACCGTGGCGCTGGCTAAAAAATACAATGTGCTGGTGATCAGTGATTTTGCCTATGGTGAAACCTGCTTTGACGGCTATCAGGCTCCATCATTCCTGGCTACACCCGGCGGCAAAGATGTGGGCGTGGAATTTTCCACCATGAGCAAGCCGTATAACATGGCTGGCTGGCGCGTTGGATTCTGCTGTGGCAACAGCGAAATGGTGCGGGCCTTATCGACCATTAAAGGCTATTACGACTATGGCCATTTTGCTCCCATTCAGATCGCCAGCATACTGGCTTTGCGCAATGGGGATGAATTTGTCCGGCAGCAGGCGGAAATTTATCAGAAGCGGCGCGATGTGCTGGTCTCCGGGCTGCGGAAAATCGGATGGGATGTTGAATCCCCGCGTGCCAGCATGTTTGTCTGGGCCAAAGTTGCTGATAAGCACCTGGCCGGTCAGGGCACCATTGACTTTTCACTGCGCCTTCTTGATGAAGCCGATGTCGCCGTTGCGCCGGGCCGTGGCTTTGGTGATAATGGCGAAGGATTTGTCCGCATTGCGCTGGTGGAAAATGAATTGCGCATTAAACAGGCTCTACGCCAGATGGATGCGTACCTGAATGGCAAAAAGAAAATTCAGCGGCCCAATAAACTTATTGTCGGCACCGGGACACCGTCTGAAATAGACCCTTCCTCGGCCATCGCGCCTCATGCGGAACACACGCTGGAGCACGATCATCCAAATGTTATTGGCGGCTGATATCCCCCGGTAATCCTGCATGCAGCCGAGTGGTGACAACCTGCGGCCGTTGCGTCCGTCGACTGCACAAACCACCCGCATTGGAATAAACGCGGCAAAAACAGTGTCGGCATTTGGGTAATCCATTCCTGCCACCTACAATTTAATTATGAATACACCACTCACATGGCCAGACGTACTTGAGTTGCTGTCACAGCGGGCGCAAGGTGTTGATATCACCGGCCAATGGCCGCGCGAAAATATTGATGATTTATCACGTTGCGGAGCTTTGCGATGGTCGGTTCCAAAACAGTATGGCGGAACCGGCATGCCGCCGGTGCAACTGCATCGGCGTTATGAGCGCCTGGCATCAGCCTGCTTAAGTACGGCACTGATTCTTACCCAACGTGATGCGGCCCTGGAATTTCTTATCTGCGCCGCCAATAATCCGACGTGTGATCAGCATTGCCGGAAACTCCTTGCGCAACTGGCCGCCAATCAAATATTTGCCAGCATCGGCATTGCCCAACTGACCACTTCCGGGCAGCATCAAAACGGAGGCGTGATGGCGGTACCGCACGCCGACGGCTGGCGAATTTCCGGCATTATTCCGTGGTCTACCGGAGCCAATCACAGCCACTTCCTGATCGCCGGCGCTAAAACCCAATCGGGTAATCAACTCTTGTTTATTCTCAATATGAATCAGCCGGGGGTGCAGGTTCTTGCCGCGGCAAATATGGCCGTGCTGAATTCCAGTAATACCGCAGCCGTTAAACTTGATGGCGTTGTCATACGGCCTGAAGATATTCTCTCCGGCCCGTGTCCCAATGCCCTGGCGGTTCGCAATGAGTACCGGCGTTTTACACTCAATACCTGTGTTCTGCCTCTGGGAGTTGCGGCGGGCGCCTTACGCGACGCGCGGGAACTCGTGACGACGCGATCGGCCCGCTGCAAGGCCGTCATCAAAGAATTGCGGCGACAACATGCCGAACTTTCACGTCAGGTTTATACCCAGGGCGCCGATAAGGTGGAGGCGGACAGTGCCACTGAGCCGGCGGTACTGCGTGCGCAGTGTAATAATTTGTGCTACCGCTGTACGGCCGCATCATTGGAACTGGCCAAAGGTCGCGGCCTGATGATGGGGCATCCCGCGCAGAGACGCATGCGTGAAGCCATGTTTTTCTTCGTATGGTCCAGCGGTGCCAGTGTGATAGAAGAAACACTCACCTGCCTGGCCAGCAGCGGATAATCAATGCGAATCACAATAGAATACGCCGTTGGCGCTTCGCTCAACAGTCAACGAGCAACGAACAACGACAAACAAACAAAAGGGGATGCTTTACCATCTCGATCACAATTATTTAAGCCGAAGTCATTGGGATAAACTCCGATGCAAAATCACGACGCGGGGTGGCGAATGACATGAACAACGCAAAATTCCCAGCGGCTGCGCAAAGGTTGTGATGAGAATGTTGTTGAGAACCACGGATTACGCTGATTGCGCGGATTTGTGATATAGAGCCTTGCAGAACATTGCGGGAAAACTTACGTGCAGTACATAGATTCTTATGGATTGTAACGCCAATGATGCGGATAAAAACAAGATAATGGACGGTTATTTCTATCCGGGAAATCTGCGTAATCCGCGGTCTATGATAAAAACGGTAGGGTGGACAAATCTTCGCGCCGCGCAAAGAATTTGACGGATTGCGGCCCAGATTGCGATGCCTTCTTGATCCCGGATTCGCGGCGCCTCGCCAAATTTTCGTTCAATGCAACCATATCTGAATCCGCAACTGACAGTCACAGGTAATTCGATCCGTTTTGCTCAACTCCTTACTTTCTACGAGTTGCTTTCCCGGCGGGGCCGACTCTACCGCCATCCAAGTTTTCGCGAACCGCCCCGCGCGTCGCGAAGCAACGTAAATGTTCGTTGACCCCCCCATTTGCTTCGCATCTCCCGGTTTAATCATGGACTTCACCCTTCCGCGTCTCCCCCCGTTTCGCACCTTTTTCGAAACGCTGACAGTACCACCAGTGATGCCACTGCGGCAACCACGCTGGCGACCAGCCCAATCCACTGTGGCCAGGGCACCACCAAAGACAACCTGGGCGGTGTCGTGCCTCCGACCGCCTTGTCAGTTAGGAAAGCCCATCTGCCGAAAAGGTCGACCACTGCACCATAGGCACTCAAGCCTGGCCAAACCCAAGTCAGCGCCAGGGCCAGCCTCCCCGGCCAGCTCGGATTTCGCCAATCGCCCGTCACCAGCACTACGGACCACAACCACCACAGGTACAAAGGCTCCAGTAATACTGATGCCCAGAAAAGGATATGGTAAATCGCCGTGAAAGCTGGCCAGTGTGCACCGAGGCTGGTCACCCAAAAGACAGTGCATTGCCACGCCCCCAGAGCGGTCTCCGCTCCGGCAAAGATGGTAGCTGCGATGCTGGCTTGCCGAAGCAGTGCCATTCGGGTAGGTCGGGGCCGCAGTGGCCGTGAGCGGATTTCTGGTGCCAACCAGAGCAGAGTCCCGACGAGCAAGCCAGCCGGAATGACGACACCGAGAACCGGGAGGGGTAGGCTGACCGCGAGGCGAAAAGCTAGGGACCAATGCTGTGGCATTGGTGCGGCAAACAGCGCGAAAATTAAAGTGAGCAGGCCTCCCAGCGCTTGGCATCCCGTGGAGCACGCAATCGCCGCCCAGCCGAACCCCCGGAGATGAAGCTTAACGTCCGGTCTCGTACGCCCTCCACCTTTTTCAGGCGTCCCGTCGTCGCCGCTGCCCGGGGGCGTTATGTTGTTCAGCGTACGGCTAATCACAGGGACCTCCAAGCACCGGGGGCAAGCTAACGTCAACGGTTTTCGCCTGCTCGCACGCTAACGTGCTTCCACATGCGTCCGCATCATACGCTTCTCAGATATCGCACGCATCAACGCAACTCCAATGTGTAGCCACCACCGCAAACCAACCAGCGCGATGTCAGGGATTCTCGCCGCTCGCATTGCCAATACTTACCCAAACAATCGTTGCGTCCCCGTTTCACTCTAGGGGGAGACCTTCATTACCCCGCGTTTGCACGGCGCACTTGGGCCACTCCACCTACGCAACCACCGACGACGACAGCACCCCTATCCGCAGTGGTAAGTTGCGTTCTCCGCAGTTTTTCTTCATGCGACAGGAACTCCTAATCACGGCCGCGCAGGCAGTCGTCCAAGGCTTGCTGAATGCCCTGCTCCTCAACGCGGAAAAAGTGCATGTATGCGGACCACTCGACCTCTTTCGCGGCCACGTCCGCAACGCCAGCGATAGCCGCGATGATCATTCCAGAAGGACCGCCAAATGCCACAATCAAGCCAATACAGGCAGCGCTCGCGATCCCCTTGCACCCCCCGGCCCCCAGACTTTCGCGGCGGCCACAGCCTCCTGCGCCATAATCTGCCGGAACTGTTTATGAAAATTCTCGTAGCACGTCGAGCACGACGCGCGCGGCGACCACCCACCAGGCGCTCACGCTCCGACCTCACTATCGGCTGGCTCACCAAAGCCCGCCTAACCTTTGGACAATTCTCAGGTCCCAAAAATCGGGTCGACCGCCGTCGACTCGCCTATTATAACATTGGCATCACGTTTACAAACCGTCCTGTGCAGTCCAAAACAAAAGCATCGGCGGCTGTCTTGCCCAGCCCTTCGCTGCTCATCTGATCAACCATGCATGTCGCCCTCTTGCGTCCTCACGGCACGAGTCAGGAACTTATAAAAAGGAATGGAAGCCTGGGTGGGATCTCAGATAAAGGAATTGCGCGCACATAAACGCCTCCCACACCAGCAGGGCCACGCCGAGAACAAGCAGCAACTGCATATCGCGCAGCATCCCCGCTTCGACGCGAGAGCTGTATCGTTGTGCCGGTGTTTATCCCCTGCGTGCGCAGATCGCGAAACATGCTTTCGTTCAGTGCAACCATAGGCGAATCCAAAGCCAGCCATCTATTTCCTCGACTCTCTACTATCTCAGAACTATCTTCTCGGCGAAGCCGCCGCGGCCATGGGCGGCCCGCCAACGCATAATGAATCTGACACGCAGATTCTAACCTGCCGCCCCGGCCACGCAATGCCATTATGAAAATAGTTGCCGTCTTGATTCCGGATTCCGGATTCTTTCCCCCCGGAGATTCTCTCCCCCATCGTGGACTTGTTTGGACAAAGTTAATATAATCCATAGGATTTATCCGCGACTGAAGTCGGCGGTGAGGGTTGGGTGTATGCAATATTTTCTCGTGAGGCTTGTTTATCAACACCATGAAATTTGATTCATCCGAAGAACGTTCGGAGTTGCCCCCTGATACACTGTTTTCTCCTGAATCCGCCTCGCCGGGCGATCTGATCGCCGGCCCGGCTGCCCCGGTGGAAGCAGCCTCTGCAGATGATTCCGCAGGAACCGGTAAGCCGCGTCGGCGGCGGCGCGGTGGTAGAGGACGTGGTGGCCGGGGGCGCGGAAAATCCGTGCGCCGCAAAGCTCCGGTACCCGCTGCCGAACCAGTCGCTCCAACCCCGCCGGCACCGGAGGCAAGTGCGGTTCTGCCTGCGGTCTATCAGCCCGAAGAGGCGCTGCAATCATTGACTGAATCATCCGAATCGCGTGCGGTTGATCAACCGGTGCCGACAATTTCACCTGCGGCAACTGAACCTCGCCCTGAGCCCGGTACGCCGGAAGATCAACGCGCGACCCCGGCATCCGGGCCATCGGCTCCCGCATCCGGTTCAACCGGCAGTGCCGGCTATTCCACCCAACGTCCCAACCCGGAGCGCCTCGTGGCTCGCGCCGCCCCCGGGCTGACACGGCATCCTGGCCGCCGATCTTTCAGTCAGGGAAAAGTGCGGCATCAATTCCGCCCTACCGGCACGTCGCGCAGCATCACTTCCAGCGGTATCTCTGATTCGCTTTTGCCGGATCTGGTGGCTCCGGCGTCCGTGCATCATCATGCCGGCAGACGACACGCCGATCCGGCCCGGCAACATCCGAAAGCGGAAATCGCACCTCCAGCTTCACCGGAACCGCAATCACCCGCGCCGCCGGAAACGCTTTCCGCCGAGCCGGTGGATTCAGATTTAGCCGCTCAAACTGATATAGAATCGCCGGAACTTGATCCGGTTGATGGCGAAGTTGAATCGCAAAAGCCCGTCGCCCGGAAGAAAGGCCCGCCCCGCATCATGCTGGTGAATGTGGCCGATTCCGAAGAAGTTCGCATCGCCATTGTTTCTCAGGGCGTGCTGGAAGAACTTTACACCGAACGCTCCAGCCATGATCTGCACGTTGGCAACATTTACAAGGGCCGCGTGACCAATGTTGAGCCCAGCATACAGGCGGCCTTTATTGATTTTGGAATCGGCAAAAATGGATTCCTGCATATAAGTGATCTGCATCCGCAATATTTTCCGCAGCACCATAAATCCACCGCCAAAATGCATGCCGCCGGCGCAAAAAAGGCTGATGCTCCGCAATCCGCGGATGGTCAACAGGCCGTCGAGCCGGATGTTGCCGCCAATTTTGAAGAAATGGGAGGCGAGATAGATGAATTATTTGATGAAGATGCGGACATCCATGTGGATAACGACCACATAGCGCCCATGGAGCGTGTGGGCCGAAAAACCCCACGCCATTCGCGCCCGCCGATTCAGCAATGCCTGCGGCGCGGCCAGGAAATTATTGTTCAGGTAACGAAAGAAGGCATCGGCACGAAAGGCCCCACGCTGACGAGTTACATCAGTGTGCCCGGTCGATACCTGGTGATGATGCCCGGTATGAGCGCTTTGGGCGTATCGAGAAAAATCGCCGATGATGAACAGCGTCGGGCCATGAAACGCCTGTTACGCGAGCTGAATCCGCCGGAAAATCTCGGCTTTATTATCCGCACCGCCGGGATGGACCGCACCGCCCGTGAACTCCAGCAGGATCTGCATTTTCTTGTGCGCATCTGGAAGCGTATTACCCATCGCCTTGATACGCAGCGCACGCCCGCACTGCTTTACGAAGAAAGCGATCTGGTGATCCGCAGTATTCGCGATCTGGCCGTGCAGGAAATGGACCGCATTGTCGTTGATGAACCGGATGTCGCCGAGCGTGTACGTGATTTTCTTACCATCGCCAGTCCGGATTCCAGCATTGTTGAACTGTATCAGGATCCCATGCCGCTGTTTATCCGGTATGGCGTGGAACGGGAAATAGAAAAAATTAACAGCCGCCGCGTGGAAATGCCCAATGGTGGATCTCTGGTTATTGATTCCACCGAAGCTCTCGTGGCGGTGGATGTGAATTCCGGACGCTACCGCGAACAGCGCGATGCGGAACTTACCGCGTACAATATCAACAAAGAGGCCATTGTGGATTTGTGCCGCCAGTTGCGCTTACGCGATCTCGGCGGCGTGATTGTCATTGACTTTATTGACATGCGGGAAGATCGGCACAAGCGGGAAATTGAGCGTCTGCTGCGTGATGAATTGCGCAATGACCGCGCCAAAACCAAAGTGTTGCGCATGAGCCAGTTCTGTATGATTGAAATGACCCGCCAGCGCGTCAAGCCGAGCCTGAAGCGTGGCATTTACCAGGACTGCCCGCATTGCCGGGGTGCCGCGCTGATTAAAACACCCGAAAGTGTCACGCTGGACGTCATGCGGCGTTTGGCGGCGGCCACTTTGCATAAAGACATCGCCCGCATTGAATTGAAGGTATATCCCACGGTCGCAGGGTATCTGCTGAATAAAAAACGCCGTGAACTTGTGGCCATGGAAGACCGCACGGAGAAAAAAATTGTCATTACACCGGACTCCGCATTGCCCGATGATTCTGTGCTTATTGAAGCCTATGACATTCGCGGAAATTTAATCAACATCGCCGTGTGAGATTTTGACACGGTGGTCATTATTCCGCTTCCGATTGATCCACACGTCTGATTTTCGCGCCCAGGCTGTTGAGGCGTTCTTCAATTTTTTCATAGCCGCGATCAATGTGATACACTCGGTTAATGGTAGTTGTGCCGCGCGCCGCCAGTCCCGCCAGCACCAGAGCCGCTGAAGCCCGCAAATCACTGGCCATTACCGGCGCTCCAATGAGCTGCTGTTCGCCTTCAATAATTACCGTGGCTCCCTCGCGGTGCATCCGCGCGCCGAGGCGCGTTAATTCCGCAACGTGCATAAACCGATCTGGAAAAATCTTTTCCGAAACAATGCTGTTGCCGTTGGCCATCGACAGCAGCGCCATAAACTGTGCCTGCAAATCCGTGGGAAAACCGGGATAGGGTTGCGTGGTAATAATCGCCGCTTCCAGCCTTCGCGCGGACGCGACGGTGACGCCGCCGCCGCTTCTTTCCACAATAACGCCGATGCTGCGCAGCTTATCCACCGCCGCCATTAAATGATCAATACGGACGTTATCAAGATTCAATTCGCCATTGGAAATCGCCGCCGCCACCATAAAGGTGCCCGCTTCAATACGATCCGGGATAATCCGGTGCTCTGCGCCATGCAGAGCGGCAACACCTTCTACAGTAATCCGCGGTGTCCCGTGCCCGGTAATGTTGGCCCCCATGACATTGAGATAATTGGCCAGGTCCACAATTTCCGGTTCACAAGCCGCACATTCAATGACCGTTGTGCCTTCCGCCAGTGTCGCAGCGCTCATCACGTTGGCCGTGCCCAAAACAGTCGAGCCAAAATTTCCGCCCAGAAATACTTCCGCGCCGTGAAGCTTGCTGGCATGGGCAATAATATCCCCACCTTCGAACTCAATGGTTGCTCCCAAGGCCCGCAGGCCGCGCAGGTGGATATCCACCGGACGGTCTCCAATGGCGCAGCCCCCCGGCATGGAAACCCGTACATGCCCGCGCTTCGCCAACAGCGGGCCTAATACACATATACTGGCCCGCATTTTTCGTACGACATCATACGGCGCATGGGAGCTATTTTCGTCAATAACCTCAATTTCCAGCTTGCCATCGGCTCGCCGCTCCACGCGACAACCCAGGAGCTTGAGCAATTCAATCTGACTGCGGATATCCTGTAAATTAGGAATGTCTTCAATGAGCGATTTGCCGCCCGCCAGCAGCGCCGCCGCCATCACAGGCAATGCCGCATTTTTTGAACCGGCAATCCGCAGGCTCCCACGCAGACGCGAACCACCTTCAATGACAAATGAATCCATAGGGCAAATCCTCCATGATTTGTACGCAGCCGATGCAGGGGCTTCCGCAGGCGTCCTGATCCATCAGACTCATGACGTGTAATTATACCGCGCGTTATTTTAACGCGATATGGCGCAATATTAATTTGCCATTGAGCACCGCCTGCCCCGACATAAAATCTGTGCCATAATATGTGTTTGATTGTGAATCGCAGCCTCTGGTTCAGTCCGCAGGGGACGCGTGGGAGGGTTCGACTGCCGGGCGGCGCGGTGGCATGGGCTGGCGGGATTGAGGCCAGATGCAACGCATGATGGTTCCTTTGCCGGTTTGGCTGTGCAGTTCAACCACGCCCCCCATGGCGGCGACCGCATGTTTTACAATGGCCAGCCCCAGACCGGTTCCCCGATCGGCACCGCCGCGACTGCGATTGACGGTATAAAATCGTTCAAAGACGCGGTGAATATCTTCCGGCGGAATGCCGCAGCCGGTATCCTCCACTTCCAGAATCATCATGTCTTCCGTGGCATTGGGATCGAACGCGTCGGATTTGATCGCGGCATTCCGCATGGGTCGGGTTTGGCGCAGCCAGCGGACTTGTATAAATCCGGCGGAGGTGAATTTTAAACTGTTATCGATAAGATTTTTCAGAATCAGCATGACCAGACGTTCATCCCCCTGCATAATCCGGGCGTCGGGGGCAATTTCAAAACGTAATTCCAGATGCTTTTCAGTCGCCATGCTTTTGAACATGCCGGAAATTAATTCGCGCACTTCATCGAGCTTGATCGGCTCATAACGCACCACTGCGCGCGGGTCTTCCGTGCGCGACAAATCCAGCAGGTCCTGCACCAGAAGCTGCAAGCGCAGAACATGGCCGCCGACAATATCCAGACAGCGTTTGAGTGTGACATGATCTTCATATCCGGCTTCGTTAATGGTTTCCACGGCGGCACGGATGCTGGCCAGGGGAGTGCGGAGTTCATGGCTGGCATTGGCGGCGAAATCCGCCTTGATCTGAACATTTTGCAGTAATTCTGTTTGATCCTGCAACAGCAGCAGAACTCCGCGCGGCTGAAGTCCTGGTGAAATGGGGGCAGCGGTAATCTGCAACACGCGCGGACGTGAAAAGATCGCCAGACGAATCTGCCGGGAAACCGGGGTGCCACTGCGCAAGGCGATGCGGGTGATATCCTGCACCGGGGCCTGAGCGGCAAAATCGCGCAAACTGGCCTGTGAATCCGGATCAGCCGGGGTAATGAGCAGTTCGACAGCGCGACGATTGGAAAGCACGGGAACACCGGCAGGATCAAGAATAATAACCGGATCGTTGAGGCAGGCCAGGAGAGTTTGCAGATAACTGCTTTGCACCAGCAGTTCACGGCGTTCAGTTTCCGAGGCGTTGGCAAGGCTTTGAATTTCGCGAACCAGGCGTTCGAGATGCGCGTGGGCCAGGACAATTGGCGGGCGCTGCGGCTCACCCATGCGCCGCACGCGCAGCCAGCGGATAATGTCTTTAACCATGCGATAACGTTGGATCAGCACCAGCAACAGGGCCACTGTGCTGGCCGCCAGAATGGCCACAAGAACCGCCAGTACGGCGGCCTGAGTTGAATGCGTACCGGGTACGCGGAATTCCGCAAGGATGGCGGGTGCGAGCATCTGGAGTCCATATATCATAAGAGCAAATCATCGCAGGAAAGACGCCGGACGCAAGAAGCAACAGGCTGCGGGCTACAGAGGTGTAATGCGTCACCACACCGGATTCTGGTGCGTTCAGAGATATTGGCCCGTCAGATGCCACCTTCATCTTTGGTTTCCAGAAGTTTGTACCCCACACCGCGGACGGTGTGGATCATCCATTGATAATCGCCGAGCTTCTTTCGCACGGCGGTTATATGCACATCAATGGCGCGATCAGTAACATACACTTCCGAACCCATGACGCGATCTGTAAGTTGATCCCGTGACAGTACGCGCCCACGCGCCAGAGCCAGGGCCGTAAGGAGTTTGAATTCAGTAGGCGTAACGGTAATGGGTCGGCCTTCCAGGGTGAGTTCATGCCGGGCTTCATCAATAACCATCGGGCCATTGCTTAGAATCTGCTGGCCCGCTTCAGCGGTGGCGGCTTTTCGCCGCAAGACCGCGGCGATCCGGGCCATGAGCACCTTCATGGAAAAAGGTTTGGTGACGTAATCATCGGCCCCCAGTGAAAGGCCGACGATAATATCGGTTTCTTCGCCCCGGGCGGTGAGC
>JAJZKY010000074.1 GCA_021803885.1 Planctomycetota bacterium | reverse complement strand
ATGTAAAGATATTATAGCCGATGGATGTGGGTTCCGGTTGATACCCGCGTTTCTCCTGATTATGTTGCCTATTGGGTACGACCATATTTTTGGGGCGGGGACGTAATTTTCAGAGTTAACCCGGATTATTCACGGCGCGGCGGATGCTATTATATTTTTACATGTATATATACGTTGTGATGATTTAAGCGGTTTTTTGGGCTAAGCGGCGCAAAATACTCCCTTACCCCCATAGACCAATTGGGTTATCATGTTGTCAGCCGGTCAATTGAAAGATGTTGGAACGTTCGGCAGTCATCTGGTAGAGAGGCCACCAGGGCCAGTTGCCGGCGAGACGCATCAACACTTCCTCCAGTAGCTTGTGCAGTTCGGTCGTGACTTATTGGTTATATGGGGGCCATATCGTGAAAAATCATAATGCAAGTGAATAATGAATATAACCAAAACAATTTCACCACGACGCCCCAGCAACTCAACGAACAACGAACAACGAACAACGGAGGTTACAAGTTGTAATTTACAGGTTACAGGGCGAGGCGAGCCGGTGGGTTTATCCCACCGGAAAAAGTTAGCCGGCACATTTATGTGCCACGGAGAATAAATGGTGACTTATGAATATGTTGAAAAAGACGGAATTCAGAAGTCCGTAGCACGGGCATTCTGGCCATGAACTCTCATGGGCAAAATACCCATGCCACAATATTATTCATTACTCATTACGGCACGGCCGCAGGGCGGTCGATACTGGTGGCTGGACTGTGAATGGTTAAAGAAAGTCATTGAATGGGACACGCCTCGATGATTGGTTTTCCCGCCTCTAAAAACAGTTGCCGCAGTTTTTTGACGCGTTCCAACCCGTCCTGATTCAATTGTTCAAATAGTATTTTTACCTGCGGATGTTCCGCTAGTTGAGCATAACGGCGGTAGAAACTCATGGACCGTTTTTCACTGGCCACAATTAACCGCATGGCTTCATCAAAACGGGCATCATCACGCGCATCGACCAGGCGCGGACCTATACAGACGAGACTTTTATCGTCCGCGGTAAGAAAAAAACAGGCGGCGGGAAATAATTGTGCCATAAGACCTTGAAGTGTCTCCCGTTGCACGTTTTCGCGCTGTACCATATCCTGAAAGGATTGGCGTAGCACGTCGGTATGCGCTTTTTCCGCCAGCACAATGTAACGATAAGCGGAGACCGATTCGCCATAGGCCGCAATAGCCAGCGCCTTGTCATCGCCCATGCGTGCGACATCAAGTTTGGGAACTTTTTTCACCATATATATATTGTAACAGAACCGCGTCCTCAAGGGATATTGGCCGGAATATTTTTATCACCAGGTCAGAAATCGGTGAAATATGTGATATGAGGGGCAAGATAACTTGCAATTACGGCGCACAGTGCCATAATTCTGTGCTTTGCGGGCTGTAGATGGTACACCCCGCGGTACCGCCGGGTTGAACCGTGGAAAACCATGCCGGGGCAGGTATTGGGCTAAAAACCACGGGCAGTATGTTGGTGATGTTGATTACCTCGGGTTGGGATATATGGATTATCCGCTGATTATTGCAACCGCGTTTGGCGCCATAGCGCTGTATCTGATGATGCCGCGTGGCGAAGCCTGGCTTTTTAAACTCGGTATGCTTATCGGCGTATTGGCTTTGGGAACTGGACTAAGTTACCTTACACATTGGGCGACGCTTCATTTTCCAAACCATCCGGGTATTGGTCCCGGTGTGTTCTTCTATGTCTTTTCGCTACTGGCCATCGGGTCTGCCGTTGGGGTGGTAGGCCACAGCAAACCCATTTACTCGGCTCTTTATTTTGTGCTTATGACCCTGGCGATCTCCGGCCTGTTCGTCCTGTTGCTGGCAGAATTTATGGCGGTGGTGCTGATTATTATTTATGCCGGGGCCATTCTGGTAACCTATGTATTTGTCATCATGTTGGCCAGCCCCTCCGGAGTGGCGGCGGCGGCGGTGGATTATGACCGCGTCAGCGCTGATCCTCTTATTGCCATACTGGTTAGTTTTTTACTTTTGGGAACGATATTGGAAGTGTTATTCTCGAGTTCCGCGCCAGGTACGGCAGCCGCGGTTGTCGGTGGAGCCGTCACAACCGCCCATGGGGCGCATTGGAACGGATTGGCGGCCTTAGGTCAGAATCTCTATTCGCGCTACACGATTCCATTGGAATTGGCCGGTGTTTTAATGACCATTTCGCTGGTAGGGGCGGTGGTTATAGCGCGTAAAAATGCTCCACGTACGCACACGCTTGGTTCGGGAGATATGCCGACAGAATAACTGGACTGGATTAAGGATGATAATGAACCCCGTAACAACCTCTTTCACGGATCCGGTGCTGGCGCGTTACCTCGCCCTGGGCGCGGTGCTGTTCGTCATTGGACTGGTCGGCTTTATGACCCGCCGCAATATGATCATGATTTTTCTTTCCACGGAAATCATGTTTCAGGGTGTGGCCGTGAATCTCATTGCCTTGAGCCGGTATTGGCATAATGCCGATGGACAGTCGTTTGTTATTTTTTTACTAACGGTGGCGGCGGCGGAAGCGTCGCTGGCGCTGGGCCTGGTGGTGATGTTATACCGCCGGCGGCAGACGCTTAATGTGGATATGTGGTCCGACCTGCAGGGGTAGGATGCGGTTGTATTTTCCCTGGAAACGCGGCCTTGGCGCCGGGGTTTGTGAAACGGGGACGTTCCGGAGTATGAAGTGTTCCACCTGACCGAATTTTATAGCTGGGCGGGTCAATTACCGCCATCACAAAAGGCCTGTTTCCTGGCAGCGCTGATTCCGCTGTTTCCATTGGCCGCGATGGTCATCATTGCGGCGTGCGGCGGCAAGATATTGAAAAAACATTCGCACGTGCCGGCGATCATCGGCGTGGCCATGTCCTTCGTTGTTTCCCTGGTGCTGCTGCTGTTGTTTTCCACCGGAATACTTGGCGAGGTCATGCGCAGCGCCTACCACATTTCTTTCGCCACATGGTTCAGCGCCGGCGCTTTGCACGTGCCCTTCGGCGTATATCTTGATCCCCTGTCGGTGCTGTTTATCAGCTTCGTAACGGGAATTTCCCTGTTGATCTTTATTTATTCCAGCGGCTACATGGAAGGCGATTACGGGTATTTCCGCTTTTTCGCATATCTGAGCATGTTTGTCGCCGCCATGACCATCCTGGTGCTGGCCAATAATTTTCTATTGGTATATCTGGGCTGGGAAGGCGTCGGTCTGGCCAGTTATCTGCTGATTGGTTACTACTATCCCAAAAATTCCGCGCGCGACGCCGCCACCAAGGCCTTTGTCGTCAACCGCATCGGCGATACGTGCTTCGCCATTGCGATTTTCATGATTTATCTGACCTTTCATTCCCTGAATTTCGCTAATGTGTTCTATGGGCCGCTGCAGAGCGCGAGTTTCCGGGCGGCTCATGCATCCATGATGTTCTGGATTCCGCTGTTGCTGATGTTCGGTGCTTTTGCCAAATCCGCACAGTTTCCGCTGCACGTCTGGTTGCCTGATGCCATGGAGGGTCCTACTCCGGTTTCTGCCCTGATTCACGCCGCCACCATGGTCACGGCGGGCGTATACCTCATTGCCCGTTGCATGCCGATATTTATGCATGATCTGCCGGTACTGCATCTCGTTGGTATTATCGGTACGTTTACCGCATTTATGGCGGCTACCATTGCCATGTGCCAGTACGATCTCAAGCGGATATGGGCCTATTCCACCGTGTCGCAATTGGGTTACATGTTCATGGGATTGGGTGTCGCGGCCGGTTCCGCGGCGGTGTTTCACGTTTTTACGCATGCTTTTTTCAAAGCGCTTTTATTTCTGTCCACCGGCTCGGTCATGCACGCCATGGGCGGAGAGCTGGACATCCGGAAAATGTCCGGCCTGGCCAGGCGCATGCCCATTACCGCCGTTTGCCTGTTGATGGGTGCCTTGGCGCTGGCAGGCTTTCCGGGATGGGCCGGTTTTTTCAGCAAGGATGCTATTTTATCCGCCGCCATGAACTCAGCCTGGAGCGGCGGTCCCTGGCTGGCGGTAGTGGGCTTGATAACCGCCTTGATTACAGCCTATTACACCTTCCGCGCGTTTTTCCGTGTATTTATGGGCGATCTGGTTTTGCCGCGAACCGCCGGTCTGCATGAACCCAGTGTCTTTACCCTTCCCGCAGATACTGATCATGAACGCCATGCTGATGCTGGCGGCCATGATAATGGTCCTTCAGGGCACGATGCCCACAGCGCTGATCATCAGGGACGGAACACGTCATTCGATGGGCCAATTTCCATGTGGGGGCCGCTGGTCATTTTGGCCATAGGAGCCACCACGGTGGGCTGGCTGGGAGTATGGGGAGGCCACGGCGATCAGGGCTGGATTCAAAGTTTTCTCTCCCGCGTGCCTATGAATGCGGGGCTGCGCTACGTGCCTACACCACCGGCCGGTCTGCCGCTGCCGGTCACAGCGGTACAACGCCTGAGTCCCGCCATGGGCATGACTATCGGCGGTACTCTGGCGGTTCTGGGGATTTTAATCGCCTTTTATTTTCACTGGGTCAATCGTCACGCCGCGGATATCGTCAAATCCGCCTTGCGTCCCGTGGTAACCTTCCTTGAAAACAAATGGTATTTTGATGAGATCTATCATTATGGCCTGGTTATGCCGCTCTGGTTTCTGGGACGCATCCTGTATGGTCTGGACCATGTATTAGATGGAATTGTGGTTAATTTTTTTGGATATTTTCCGCAGTTTGTCGGCTGGATACTCAAGCCCACACAGAGCGGCCGGTTGCGTTATTACGCCATCGGCATGGTCAGCGGCCTGGTATTTGTGATTCTGGGAGTGTTATACCTGCTGCGGTGATGCGGGATAACATTCGCCATCCGGACAGGAAAAATCGGAACTGAAACATTATGACTCAATCGCATTTAATTCTGCCCATGATGCTGGCCATTCCTCTGATCGGAGCGGCGCTGATTTTTATGATCAAACCCACCGGTGCACGCGGGCAGGGCTTGGGCATCCTGGCGTTTTGTTTTGCGCTGATTCCATCCCTGCTGGGTATCGTGTTATTGAGCCGCTTTCATTATGCGGACGGCGGCGTATGGCAGCAGCGGTTTTTTCATCCCTGGCTGCCGCAATTTCATGTCAATTTCTCCCTGGGCGTAGATGGCATCAGCCTGTGGCTGTTGATGCTTACTTTGCTGGTTACGCCGGTGACAATTCTGGATGTGGTGGGAAAAATCGGGTATCGGCAAAATGAATTCTTTGCCTGGATGCTCGTCAGCTATGCCTGCATGATCGGCGTATTTATCAGCCATGATGTACTGTTGTTTTATCTGTTTTTTGAATTCAGCTTGATACCAACCTTTTTTATTCTGGGCATCTGGGGGCATTCCCAGCGCCGGAAGGCCGCGGTCAAGTTTTTCCTGTATGCTTTTGCCGGCTCGGTTTTGCTGCTGGCCTCTTTGATTTATCTCGCTTATGTACATGAGGTAAAATTCGGCACGTTCTCTTTTGCGCTGGCAGATTTGTACCGGGCCGGTCAGTCGTTAAGTCCGGCGCAACAGGGCCTCGTATTTCTCGGCTTGTTGATCGGTTTTGCCATTAAGGTTCCATTGTTTCCCGTGCATACCTGGATGCCGCTGGCTATTACGGAATCGCCTACGCCCGGTGCCGTCATGATCGCCCTGGTCAAGCTCGGGGCCTACGGTTTATTGCGGTTCGCCATTCCGATGCTGCCTCTCGCCGCCGTTCGCTTTACCCCTTTTCTGGCTGTTTTGTGCGTTATATCCATCCTGTATGGCGGGCTGATCAGCTGGGTGCAGCGCGATATGAAAAAACTCATCGCTTACAGTGTGCTGAGTCATTTGGGGTTATGTATTCTGGCCTTGCTGGCCCTGACCATGACCGGCCTGACCGGTTGCGTTCTGGTGATGCTGAGTTCCGGTCTGCTGGCCGGCGGCTTGTTACTGGTCATGGGCATGATTTATCGCCGCTATCATACCCGCAATCTGTGGGAGATTTCCGGTCTGGCCCGGAGGCTTCCGGTATTGGGCTTTTTTGCCGTCTTCTTTTTTATGGGCACTGCGGCATTGCCGGGACTTATCGGTTTCATCTCCGAAGTTATTTCGCTCATTGGAACTTATGTCAGCGGCAGCGCCGGGCATGGCGGCACTCTGGGGCCGGCTTATGCGGTACCGGCGGCCCTGGGTATGATTCTGGGCGCACTGTATATGCTCTACTGGGTTGCCCATGTTATTTTCGGCCCGCTGGTTGAAACCGAGCCGACTACCTACGCTGGTCATGATACATCCGCCGTCTCTGCGCCGCGGGATTTGTCCATGCGGGAATGGCTGGTGCTCACACCACTGGCTGGCGCGGTTTTACTCGTCGGTTTATATCCCGCGCCGGTTTTGAATTCTCTGCAACCCGCAGTTGGTAAAATTCGCCATGCGGTATTGGCGGCCGTGGCGGCCAATTCCGCTCCGGCCATGGCCAGCCATACGCCGGTACCATCGCTTAAACATGCGGCGGCGGTGGCCCTGCGATTGCCGCCCCGGTTGTCACGCTGATGTTTTGCTGTCATTGAGGCTTTGTACGTGAATATCCCACTGAATCATCTGATCCCCGAAATTATTATGATCGCCGCGGCGTGTCTGGTCGCTCTGGTGGGGCTGGCCCGATCCGACACGGTGCGCCGCAGTGCGCAATGGATATCTCTTATCAGCCTTATTCTGGCCTTTATCGCCGGTTGGCGCCTGGGGATCGTCGATACCGGTTCCGCCTGGCCACTGGGGAGTTTGGGCACCTATGGCACACTTTTGGCTTCCGGAGTTGGAATTCTTCTGGTGTTGCTATCCTGGGATATGCCCTTTGCTCTGGACCCGGCTCGGGCGGATAAAACTTTCCGTGGTGAATATTTTGCGATGATGCTCGTATCTCTGGCCGGTGTGAGCATGATGGCGAAGGTAAATAATTTAATTTGGCTTTTCATCGCCCTGGAACTGGTTTCCATCCCCACCTATATCATGGTGGCCACAGGCCGTGGTAACGCCAATGCCCAGGAGGCCGGCGTCAAATATTTCTTCTTGGGTTCGCTGGCCGCGGCCATTTATCTTTTTGGATTCAGCTATCTTTACGGCTTTTCCGGCAGCACCGATTTTTCCAAAATCGCCGCCGCCTTTGCCGCCAGTGCCCAACTGCCTTACATCGCCATTATCGGCCTGCTGATGGTGGTCATCGGTATCGCTTATAAAATTGCCGCCGTCCCCATGCATTATTATGCTCCCGATGTCTATCAGGGAGCCGCTACCCCCGTGACGGCATTTTTATCCTTTGCCCCCAAAGCTGCGGGCTTTATAGCCCTGATTCTGGTATTTAATCTCACTGGCTGGAAACTTTCGCATGGCGCCGCCCGGGCCGTGCCCGATCTGCTTATGGTTCTGGCGGTGTTAAGCATGACGGTTGGTAATGTTTTAGCCCTGCTGCAGCGAAACATCAAACGCATGCTGGCGTACAGTTCTATTTCCCACTCCGGATATATGCTTGCCGGTTTGGCCGTCGGCCCGTTGCTAATCAGCTCCAGCATGACCAACGGCGTCAGTGCCATGCTGTTTTATCTCGGAGCCTACAGTGTCATGACCGTGGGTGCATTTGCCGTGCTGGTCTATCTGCAAGGTAAACTGGACGCCGCTGAAGAACTTGATGATATTGCGGGCGTCGCCTCCACGTATCCACTGGCTGCCGCCTGCATGGCTGTGTGCATGTTAAGCCTCATTGGCATGCCCTTTACCGTCGGCTTTCTCGGTAAGCTCTTTATCGTGCAGGCCGCCTTCTCCAGTGGACACAGCATACTGGCGGTCATCGTCATGATTAACGCGGCGATTGCGGCAGCCTATTATCTGGCTGTTATTACCGCCATGTATCTCCGTGAACCGTGGGCGCCCGTTACCGTCCGACGGCCCGGTGCGATCCAGCTTTCCGCCGCTCTGGCCGCCACGCTGGTCATGGTCCTGGGTATTTTTCCGTCCTTCTTAATGAGCCTTTCACGTTATTCCGGTTCGGAAGTCACCAGGCAACTGGTACGGTGGAATTCTCCGCCGCAGTCCAACAGTATAAAAAAAATATCTGCCCTGGCTGTGAATACCAGTCTCCGTTTGTCAGCCAGAATTCGTTAACGGTCGGCGGGTGCGTTGTATGCGGTAACCCGGCATAAAATCAAAAAAATCCAGGGCACTTGCAGTTTTGCGCCGGCTATCGTAAATTGCTTTATTCAGCGGGCAGATAGCTCAGCTGGTAGAGCAAAGGACTGAAAATCCTTGTGTCGCCGGTTCGATTCCGGCTCTGCCCAATATATAAGCGGAAGCTATTTTCCGCGGTAGCTCAATGGTAGAGCAGCCGGCTGTTAACCGGCGGGTTGTAGGTTCGAATCCTACCCGCGGAGCTTTTATTTGAAGTCCCATTCCCCTCTGAAACATGCGATTTTAGCCCGTTTTTACACGCTGATAAGGTGCTATCTCCGTTGATATTCCTACCATCAGTTGTGCCAGAATATGCCTCAAAATGACCTGAAACGTCCCCTGTTTGTGAGACAATTTTATCACTATCCGGCTTTGTGTTTTCAGGATTGGAATCGGTCCACCGGGGGAGCTTGTACAGCGCCTCCAGAAGAGGTAATTGGGATATGTCTGTATGGTTCATATTGGTCAATCGCATGTCGCTATGCCGCATCAATTCCATTGCCGCACGTGGCGCTACGCCTACCCGTCCAAGGCCAGTGCATAATGTGTGTCTCAAAGCGTGAAAATCCGCACGATGCCCCAGAGCGTCAAATTCTTGTATTCCGGCACGCTTAATATCTGCAAGAAATTCCGGCATGCGGGGAATCATACGGTGAAATACCCATCGGCCAGGGGGACAAGGATCGGGTTTTATTCGCTGTAACTCGGCAACTACATCATCGCGCAGGAAAATGATTGCTAACTTTCGATTCTTGGTTGTACTGGCCCGTACGCTCAAGAATGGTGGTGTTTGGTTAAGATGAACATCGGCCCATTGCAAAGATTTTAATTCTCCCCGCCGCAAACCCGTCAGTATCGCTGTCAGATATACCGGCTTATGCTTCGGTGATGCTCGTAACAGCCTGACTATTTCGTCATCGGTCATGGCTCGTCGAAGACGGCGTTCACGGCCTTTCGTCGGAACAGGGCGGACTGTCTTCAGGGGGTTTGCGAGTATACGTCCGGTTCGCTGGAGCCAGTTAAGCATGGCATTTATGGCTCCTCTAGATATTCGTTGAGTGTTTTTGGGGCTTTGTCTTGATTGGATCGCCAATGAATAAATGAATCAGCGGTAATATCAGCGACAATACCCCAATGACACGCCTCGGTCAGATGGGATACCCACATTCGCACATTGCGAACGTACTTTCGAGATCGGCCACATGTTATTAAATCAGCAGTGAAAGCACTCAGGTGTTCGCTGATTGTGCGTTGTGCACTGTCTCGGATAGTCTTGGGGGCGATAATACCAGCATGTTCACGCTCGGCTTCACGTATTAAATCCTCCAACTTCTGTTCAGCCACTCGCTTGTCGGTTGTGTGTAGACAGACCTGCACCACTTTGGGCATCCACGGCTGCTTATAGCGCGCTGAGTACTCCGGTTTGCTCCGTCTGTAACGACGGTCTGCACGCTTCGGTATAAATACATACGCTATCATTTCAGTCTTTTCTCCTTCAATTGCTGCATCTTTTTGAAAATCTCTGATTCTGACCATGTTGCCGATCTACCTATATGGCACGGCTCTGGCAACTCACCACGAGCAACCGCCCGCCATACACCACGCTTACTTATCCCAAATCGCTTTGCCACTTCGGGAAGTCTAATGAAACGATCTATTCCACTATCCATTGTGCATTCACCTACCTTTCCGTGGTGGACTTTTCCTGAACGCTTTGGGTCCACTCACGAGATCCGCGCCTTCATAGTCCGGAGTTGTGCCTTCCAATTCCTTCCAGTCAATGCCATGAGATTCAGCCTGCTTTTGAATCTGTTCTCCCCAAGCTACGCATTCCGCAACTGGAATATAGATAAAGGGCCCCTTACGCTTCGCCCGGGTTCCACCGAAGATGGTTTTCCGGTCTACTACTTCATGGAACGCAAAGCCCGTTAGACGTCCCTCCTTCAAGGCCTTGTGAACCGCGGCCCGTGATACCGGTGCGAACATTGCCGCCCCTCCAGGAGATACCAAGCCATCAGGATAAGCCCGGCACAGACGACGATACCAATAAGCACAGGCTATGCGACTGCCTTGGTTCCGGTAAAAGCGCGTGCCTGGGTCCGGATGGCCGATGTACGGTTTGATCTTGTCGGGAACGTCGATAACAATCGATTCATTTTTCATAACATCATACTATAGCCTTCGGTATACATGATGTCAACCATGTAGGGTAGGTAATAAATTGTCACCATGGAGAGATAGTAAAGCTAAAATAGTTTGAGTTTAACTTTTTTCGAATGGTTCCAGAAATACCGGCTTAAGACTGAGAGAACAGTGAATAGCTTTCTCCTGTATATTATTGTAACCTTTGTTACTTATTGATCAACTTGACTCTACAAGAGCCATTGCTAAAATGAATTTGTTTTCCTTACGCTGGTCATTACCGGTAGGAGGTGGCTCAGTATGAGTACACCGCATCTCCAAAACGATAGTATTGGAATGACGCTTATCGAATTGCTGGTAGTGGTATCTATCATTGCTTTGTTGATTGGTCTATTGCTGCCAGCGCTGGCGGCAGCCCGGGAAACCGCAAATCGTGCAGCCTGTTCGGTGAACCTTCATGGCATTATGCAGTCCATGTTTGCCTATGCCACCAACAACAACGACCAGTTTCCCGCTACGCCGGGGGAATACGGCGGAATGTATATCAATTCTCCATTGCCTCCTGGTCATTATTTTATTGGCCAAACGACCCAAGAAGTCATCAATGACTGGTTTAACCTCAACGGTGGTTCCACCATGTATCAGCCCAGCACCGGTTCGGTAATAAGTTGCCTGTGGCTGATGGTACTGATGCAGTACGAAAAACCCCCCGGATTTATCTGTCCATCCGATCCATGGGCTGGTGGACCATCATTACTATACGGCAGTATACCTGGCTCTGGACAATATGCCTTCGGTAATTTTGGAAATCTAAGTAGCAGTGGAACTCCAGGCAATTTGGGTCAGGGTGAAAGTTATTCCATTGCCTATCCATGGGTGGCTGCGCCGCCCGATCCGAACAATGTGATTCCGATGCCGGCTGGTGCATGGTGGAGCACTCGCACCGGCTCTCAGTCGCCGATTATCAGCGATATGGCCCCGGACGATATCGGTTCAACATCATCGGGTCGGGCGTATCGCAGCACTACGCTGTTG
>JAJZKY010000073.1 GCA_021803885.1 Planctomycetota bacterium | reverse complement strand
CGGGAGGCTCGGCCGGGTCAAGTCAACAGGTTGACCAGCACGTTGAAGTACATGCGGTGCAGCGCCTCGATGTCCGCCACGCGCACGCACTCGTTCAGCTTGTGAATGCTCGCATTGACCACGCCGAGCTCGACGACCTGCGCGCCGAGCGGGGCGATGAAGCGCCCATCGGAGGTGCCGCCGCCGGTCGACAGGCGCGGGGCCGTGCCGGTGACGGACTCGATGGCCGCGCAGACGGCCGCCGAGAGTTTTCCCGGGGGGGTGTAGAACGGCTCGCCCGAGAGGTGCCACTCGATCGTGAAGCGCACGCCGTGGGCGCGCAAGATGTCCTCCACCGTGGCCTTCAGTCCCGCGAGCGACTGGAGCGGGCAGTAGCGTAGATTGAACCGCGCCTTGAGCTCCCCGGGAATGACATTGGGGGCGCCGGTGCCGGCATTGAGGTTCGAGACCTGGAAGCTCGTCGGCTCGAAGTGCTCGGTGCCCTGATCCCAGACCCGGCGAGTCAGCTCGGCCAGCGCCGGAGCGAATGCATGCACCGGGTTTTCGGCCAACTGCGGATAGGCGATGTGGCCCTGCACGCCGTGAACGGTGAGCCGCCCGCTGAGGGAGCCGCGCCGTCCGATCTTGATCGTATCGCCGATCGTCTGCTCGCTCGAGGGCTCTCCGACCACGCACCAGTCGATGCGCTCGCCGCGCTCGGCGAGCAGGGCCGCGACGCGCTTGGTCCCATCGACCGAGGGCCCTTCCTCGTCGCTCGTGATGAGGAAGGCGATGCGCCCGTGATGGCGCGGGTGCGCCGCCACGAAGGCCTCGGTGGCGGTGATCATCGCGGCCAGTCCGCTTTTCATGTCGGCCGCGCCGCGGCCGTAGAGTAGTCCATCGCGGATCGTCGGCACGAACGGGTCACTGCGCCATTCCTCGAGCGGTCCGGTGGGCACCACGTCCGTATGGCCGGCGAAGCACAGCTGCGGTCCGCCGGCCTCGCCGCGCACGGCCCAGAAGTTCGAGACGTTCCCGAAGGGCAAGGGCTCGATCCTGAAGCCGAGCGCGCGCAGCCGCTCGCACATCAGTTCCTGACAGCCCTCGTCGGCGGGCGTCACGGAGCGGCGGGACATCAGATTCCGGGTGAGCTCGAGGGTGGGGGACATCTCTCCGTACCGGCGGAGCGGGCTCGGGTGTGCGCGCGTGATGGGGGCAGGGCGGCTTTATAGCGAGGGGGCGCCCCGGGAGCAAGCCGTTTTTCTCTCTCGCTCGAGGCGCGGTGCCGAGGGCCGCGTTTGACAGTTGCGAGGCACATGGCGGGGGTTGTCGGCCGTCGGAAGCGAGAAAAATCAAGGCATTACGCGGCAACCGCAGTGATTCTGGCCAAAAAAGCATCGATACAGGATCACTGGCGTGGTGGTGCCTATGACTGCCATTATCCGAGCGTTCTTGGATACAAGTACTTGCGCGAACCGCGACAGAAGCATGCCGGGAACGCCGTTCTTCCGCGCCTGATCTGAGCGGCCGATGCTCCGGGCGGCGACGAGTGGCCGCATGCCGAGGGCGAACGATGACCGAGCAGACGCAAGTGGGTGGACGGGGCGGTGATCCGGGAAGGTCTCGCCGCGCGCAAGTTCGACTTCGATGTCGAGCGGGCGCTGTTTGCGCTGGTGGCGAATCGCACCGCCACCATCCTCAAGCCCGGCTGCCACGAACGGTGGCTCGCAGAGGATATCCGTATCGAGAGCGCGCACGCGTTGCAGCTCCAACACTTCCTCCGGGCCATGGATTTTGTCGAGGCGAACAAGGAGGCGATCGAGAAGGCGAGTTACTGCCGCATGGCGGATTTGCTGAACCTGGATGTCGCGATCGTCTTCTACGACACCACCTCGATGCTTCTTCGAGATCGAGGGCTCGATCACGGAATCAGTCCCAACGATGAAGTACACGGCGGCACGCTTGCTGGCAAGAAACCCTATTGGGCACTGCGCAAGTGCGGGCTGGACGGTCTGGCAGGTCACGGGGCCATCCCCGGAGACGCTCAGGCGCTTGAAATCCCCGAACCACTCCAAGACCACTCCAGGCATCCACATGGCCTGAAACTCGCCTGGGCGCCGCGCACTTGAGGTCCGCCACTTGCACTTGTCGACTGAGAAAATCATCGACTGGGATCCAGGATTTGTTATTGGCAGTGTCCGATAGTCCGCAAAAACTCCCGCGCAATGATTCCTTGTCGGCACCGTCCCGCGCGCGGCTCGTCCACGTGACGCTGCCGCGCGGCGCGCGTCGCGCTTTCTTTGGTATGAGCGTTGAGCCGCCAGGCGAATCCCGCGACCTCTCCCGCGAGGACCGCTTTGATCCGTCCGAGTACGGCGCGATGCCCACCATCGATGCGTTCGCCTGCAATCGACTCCTGAATGGCGAGCGGCACAGCGGCGAGCCCGGTCACGAAGGCGATGAGCCCGATGATCGGGGCGCCCTTCGGCTCAATCCGCCGGGTAGGTCACCCGAATCAGCGTTTCGCGCAGGACCTGACAGTCCGCCTTGGCCTGATCCGAGAAGCGCGTGCTCGGGACGCCACGGGCGTCCATGAAAAACGGGACTGCGACGTCGTGCAGACCTGGTGCATCCCACGCTTCCCCTTTACCCTCCGGCGCGCAATCGGCAATGAGCTTCATGTCCCACATCGCAGCGCCCACGTTGGCGCGCAAGGACATGTCCGTGCCGAGATCGAGCACCGCGTGCCCGTCGGCAGGGATGATCGTGTGCCGGGGCGTGACCTCAATCCGATCGAGCGCGTGCTCATTGATTGCCGGTAACGAACGGTTCTTCGTAGAAGCGAGCCCGCCGCTTCCCTTCTCCAACCGGCCATTCTGACCCGCGCAAGCCCGCGGCTGTCACCAAGATCGTTGACGCCGCATGTCCATCACCGATCGCGAAAACCCCGCCTGTACCTATCGTGGCGGGGCTCATCTACTGACGCAAGCGTCACATGAATGCAATTTTCCAGCCGTACGATACAAAACTTCCGCGGAAGAAGTTTCACCCGTACATCAGCCGACTATCGTTGGAAAACTATTCCGGGGGTCGCTGAGGCAGTGGCGCCAGTCGGTTCGGAGTCCCGCCAGCGGGACCCGGATGCGCTGGGCTACGTCAAACACAACACCGGCATGTCACCGGTAAACTCGAACGGAGGCAGTTCCATGCATGATAAGAGCGCAACGCATCCCGTTAACGCGCGCATTGCTTTGATCACGATCGCCGTACTCACCGCAATATACGGCTCAAACGCGATCGCTCGAGAACCAACGGAGCCTCTGGCCGTGGCTGCCCCGGGCGCGTTGAGCGCAGGTCCGACGGTCGACGCCGGGGGAGAATTGACAACAATTACGATCAGCGCTCTGGACACGTTGACAGAGCTGCCGACCAAAAAAACCATTTTCGGCTCAACCCAGTCCATCAAGGTGGTTGGGCGCAGCCAATTGCGGGCTCTTGGCCCGGCCGGTACGGCGGCCCAGGCGGTATCGGTGGCTCCTGGGGTGAATGTCGCGAGTGACGGAACGATGGGCGCACCGCGCGCAAGCATCAGCATCAATGGCATGAAAACCGGCTGGGGCAACATCGCTGGCAATGCGAACGATGGAACCGTCATGGTCACGTTCGATGGAGTGCCGATGATCGATCCGGCCTACGGCGTTTGGCAGTCGTCGGAAATTCCCAATCTCTCGTTCATCAGCGGACTTTCCGTTACATATGGTCCAGGATATGCAGTGAATCGGTGGTATAACAATATCGGGGGAGCAATCAACTACGCGCCAATCCAGCCGACCGTGAAATCTCAGGCGGTGATCGGCGGGTTTTTCGGCAGCTACGACAATCGTGGTGTGGATTTCTCGGTCGATACCGGTGAATTTCATGGGTGGTCTGCGGTGGTGGCTGGAACCATCGACGGCAGTAGCAATTATCTCAATGGCTACGGATTCGATAATCCACAGCGCAGTTATGCGTATTATGGAAAACTCGTGAAGACGTTTTCCAACGGGCGCCTCAGTTTCGGCGGCTTCCTGGCGCGAAGTGTGGCCTTCCGGCCGCTGCCGATCCCGACGACGGCGAATTCGAATGTCACGATCAACGGGGTGAACAGCATAACAGGAGCGATCAACCCCGGGCCAATCTACAGCCAGCAGACCACCGGGTTCTATACGACCCTCCCTGTTTCCATCTATTTCAAGAAAATTCCGATCCGGACTTATTTGCTGTACTCGCGCTTGGCTGATCATCTCGACTCATATGCGACATTTCACAATCTGCTGTTCTTCCGCTACGGGAACCGCATTCATCTGCATTACGACAACCTCGGCAACTCACCGAGCGCGTTGAACCAGTACTACAACGCCACTAGCGACACCTACGGTGACAAACCTTATTTCACATTCAGCCTGCCGAAGAACAAGTTGTTCGTCGGTGGATATTTCGTCCTGAATAAGTACAATTCGCTCTTGGATTTTTATAATCCAACGATGCAGGCCACGTACAACTCACTCAGTCCGAATGCCGGACAACCGGCATTGATCGACGGTCAGCCGGTGAATTACAGCATCGAGCTGCCAAATTCGTTCCATAGCTCGTATCTCTACGAGACGGACTTGGCGGCCTTTGCCCAAGACGACTTCCAGCCAATTAAAGATGTGCGGGTGACGCCTGGTGTCCGTATCGTGTCGTTTCATACCAATTTCGTGAACAACAGCCAAGCATCATTCCCGACCAGCGTGGCCGACATGATCGGTCATAACGGAGATTATCAGCCGAATTCGTCTACGACTTTCACGGAGATAGAGCCGTCGATCGGAGTGAACTATAGGATACTCCGCAAGGTTTCCTTGTACGCCAACTATTCAACGGCATACAAGGCGCCATCGGGAGCCACTGGAACCTATGCTCATTTGCTGACGTCGACGTTGAAGCCGCAAAAATCGACGCAATATCAGGTCGGTGCAAAAGTACTTATCCCTAGAGAGCCTTATCTGCATCACGCAATGGGCAGTGTCAATTATTACCATCTGACTGACACGAATGAAATCATTCCAGTCCCGGTAGTGAGCCATCTCTACAGCCTGTTCGCATCGGGCTCATCGGTGTTTCACGGCGTCAATCTGTATCTGAGCGATGACCCGCTCGAGAATCTGCATGTGTTTGCCAATGCCAGTTTCGAAAGTGCCAATTATCTGAGCTATGTCAGTCCCAGCCATGGCTCGTATTCTGGACTGCCGATCTCGAATGTTCCCGCCGAAACGTTCAACGTCGGAGCCTCGTACAGACTGTTGAGTCGCGATGTGAGTTATCAGCCAAGAATTTGGTACCAGTACACCGGCGTGCAGAATATCTATAACAATAATACAGGTGCGCCGACGCGAACGAAATTACCGGCTTACGGCATTGTGAATCTGGGCATGCGGATCGTCGTCGCGACGTCACACGTGTATCATCTGAGGATGCTTACTTTCAATATAGATTTGCTAAACGTTACGGACAAAAAATACAACGTGTTCGAATATGTGTCTTCTGGAGGGTATTATGGCGTTGCCGGTCAAACGCTCGCCGAGCCTGGCGCGCCGTTCACGGCCTATGCAAGCGTGAGCGCTCGTTTCGGATGAGCGCATGTGCGCATGCTCCTCGGGAGTGCGGGTCATCGGCGCGGTTCGCGCAGGACGGCCGGCATGAATGGCTCGGCAGTTCTGGTGGCTGCGGCGACATCAGAGTGGTGGTGGAGTGCGCGGAACATGCCGCGCTAACGAAGTCTCCGACCACGAGGTAGTTGATGTCGGGGAATGCAGCGACGGTGCGGTATCCGTGGACGAGGTTCTTGGCGATCCCGATTTCGCGAGTGAGTCCTTCGGTAGCGGTGTGCGTCAGTGCGTGCTCGACAACGGTTGGCATGCCGTCGAAAGTCGGCTTCTGCGTGTCGGCGCAGGTGCGCAGCGGGAGAATGCGAGTGCGCAGTGCGACCATCCAGCGGCGCTGATGCCGCCCTGCGGCGCCCTTGTGGGGGGTAAGCCCCGGAAATGAGCGAACTTGTCCTGGAGCACGCCAGCGCGGTGAATGCGACGAGTAGAATGACGCAGACGAGTCGGGCTCGGAGCTGCCGGTCGGTGCGTGCGCGTGCTCGGGTGTGTGGGCAGCGGCCAGCGCACGCCCCCGATTGCCCGGCGCTGTTTGCCGGGCAGGGTATGCGATTGCGTTGCGTAGCGCGTCGAGGACCTTGTTGAGGGTCTTGATGAGGTGCAAGTGCAAGTGAGCGATGCCGAGGGTGGCGCTGCGGTGTAAATGGAAAGTCCGGCGCGTCTGGCCGACACGGCTAGGGTATGCGAAGCCGAGCGGAGCGGGCGGACCGCAACGTGCTGCTTCCAGAGCCGAGGGCTCAGTTCGTTGACCCGCGAGGCGGGGTGCTGACCGATCCGCTGCGGTGCCTCGACGAGGTAGCTGTGCACGTCGATCTCGCGCGACCAGCAGGTGGCGATCAGGCTGTGTACGAAACCGACCTGCTGGGTGCCGAGTTCGGTTCAGCAGTAGCGTGAAGTGTTCCCGCCCATGGGAATTACTGGTGGCGCGCGTTTGAGGGGGTTCGTGTCGATCGGTTCTCCAGGAAGTCCTGGAGTTGCAGTGTGCGGTCGCGGAGGTACCTGGGGATCTTGCTAAAGGGCGTGGCGGCTGTGAGTCCGTGCTGCACGAGCTTCTGGTTTACCCGGTCAGAGAATGCGGAACAGCCTCGGAGAACCCGGGCTGGACGGGCGTTGCGCGTCGATCGGTGCCGTGCACTTAGGCGCGAATGAGTGTTTTTGCAAACATGCGAAGAGTCGAGGAGTACACGACTTATGGGAATCGAAATCGGCTGCGGCGGGCGCGGTATCCGGGTGATCGGCGCCGCACTGATCATCTGCGCTGCAGGCCCAGCTTCGGCTACGGGCGTCGCACAAATTATTCATGCCGCGCCAGAGACATTTTCATCAGCTTGCGAGAGCCGCCCGCTCGATCAGGGATCGGATCGACCGATCAGAGCCGAATTGAGCCGTAATCAGGGCCGAAGCGAATAGAATCGACCGCCTCGCGGCCGCGCTTCCGAGCTGGTTCCCGAACGGTGAGGTCACGGCGTCGACACCCGGGCGCGAACGGTACTCTGGACGCATCCGCGAGAATTCGCGCGGTTTGCCCGCCGACTGTTGCGGCGAGCGCAGAACTTGCGGCAGGCTGCCGACAGTCACGATCTTCAGGCAGTGAGACTGGGCGCGAAGAGGCTTGGTCAAGGCTGCGACAGCTCCCACCGTCGATTCCGGCGAAGCAGCAATTGGTGGCACCTGTGGTAAGGGGCGCGGCGGCGGAAAGTGCACGGAACGTGAGAGTGCGGGTCTGGGATTTGCCGACCCGACTGTCTCACTGGACCATCGTCGGTCTGTTCGGAGTGTGTTGGTGGACCGCCGAGAGCGACCATTGGGAGTGGCGCCGTCTCGCCGGATACGGCATGCTCTGCGCGGTCTGGTTTCGGCTTGCCTGGGGGTTCTGTGGAGCGCAGACGGCGCGCTTCGGCGAGTTCGTCCGTGGTCCGGGCGCAACCTTCCGCTACGTGCGTAAACTCTTCGGTGGCGGTGGCGAGGATTCACCGGCACCGATCGGTCACAATCCTCTCGGCGCAGTGAGCATCCTCGTGATGCTCGGGCTGCTGATCACACAGACGGCGTTCGGCTTATTTGCAGTGAATGTGGATGGCATTGCCTCGGGGCCGCTTTCCGAGTTCGTCTCGTTCGACACCGGTCGCCTGTTCGCCCATCTTCATGCCCTGAATTTTGACCTGTTGCTGCTGATGGTCGCCATACATCTGAGCGCGATTGGCTTCTATCGATTCGCGCGCAATGAAAAGCTGGTGGCCGCGATGATACATGGAGTGAAGTCGCGCGCGTCAACCAGTGAGATACCATACTTCGTTCCGCGGTGGCGGGCAGTAGTCCTTGCCGCCGTTGTGATCACCTGTGTTGTCCTGCTAGTGAACATACGCTGATCACATGCGGATCCAGTTATTCTGGAAATGACACGTACCGTAACCTGCCAGGGGCGTCAGGCCATGAGTTCAGCCGATGAGCAGCCGGTACGTGAGTGTGATCCACACCATCGCGCACAGGAGCAGCGCCAGCATGACGGCGGCACTGCCATAGTCCTTGGCACGCTTCGACAGCCCATGATGCTCGAATGAAATTCGGTCGATTGCCGCTTCGATACTCGAGTTCACGAGTTCAACGATCAGAACCAGCACCACCGATCCGATCAGCATCAGGCGTGCGAGCGCGCCGAAAGGCAGCAGCAGCGCGAGAGGGACCAGACACGCCGCCAGCGTCAGTTCCTGGCGAAAAGCGCTCTCCTCGCGTACTGCGAACACCATCCCGCTCCAGGAATTCCTGGCAGCGTGCCAGGCGCGGGTGAGTCCACGATGGCCCTTGTGCGGGTTGCGCTCGCTCGAGTACCCAACGTCGGTGTCGGGTTTCACGCCTTCCTCGCATCGGTCAGGGAGAGGGGTACCTTGGCACCTGGGCCGCGCGGGTGCAGATGGGCGAGGAACTGCTCCGTCGCGGTCCGCCACGAAAACTTGCGGGCGTGAGCTGCAGCATCCTCCCGGCGCAGCTTCAAGGCTTCGAGGCAGGCAATGCGCAGGTCTTCGTGCATGACGCCCGCGGTTCTGGAGTCGCCGATGACATCCAAGGGACCGGTCACCGGATACGCCGCAACGGGCAGTCCACAGGCCATCGCCTCGAGCAGCACGAGCCCGAATGTGTCGGTCTTGCTCGGGAATACGAAGACGTCTGCGGCCGCGTACACCTGGGCGAGCTCGCGTTGCTCCAGTACACCGAGATAGTTCGCGTCCGGAAACTTTGCCTGGATTGCCTTCAATGCGGGGCCGACGCCTACCACCCATTTCGAGCCGGGCAGATCTATCCCGAGGAAAGCCTCGATGTTCTTCTCGACCGCGACCCGGCCAACGTAGAGGAAGATCGGGGGGGCGCTCTTGAGCCGATCGTTGCGCTGGGGCTTGAAAATGTCGAGATCGACGCCTCGCGACCAGGTCACGACATTCCTGATTCCGTTCGCCTCCAGGTCGCGCTTGACTACTTCGGTCGGAGCCATCACGGCCTGGGAAGGTCCATGGAACCAGCGCAGGAAGGCATAGGTCCAGGTTAGCGGCAGCCCGATGCGTGCCCGGATGTATTCGGGAAAGCGCGTGTGATAAGCGGTGGTAAACGGCAGCCCGCGCGCCAGAGCGATGCGGCGGGCCGCTGCGCCGAGCGGCCCTTCCGTGGCGATATGCAGGGCGTCCGGGTCGAAGTCCGAGAGGCGCCGTTCGACCTGGCGGCCGGGAAACAGCGAGAGACGAATATCGGGATAGGATGGACAGGGGAACGTCAGGAAATCGAGCGGCGTGAGGAGCTCTACTGAGTGGCCCATCTTGTGGAGTTCGCGCGCAGTGATCTGCAGTGTCCGCACGACGCCGTTCACCTGCGGCGTCCAGGCATCGGTGACGATCATGACTTTCATTACTTTCCCCTTCAGCGGGCGTGAAACTGGGCGCTGGAAGTCCGGTGATGGCCAATACGCTCAATGCCCGAGAACTCGAGCCACTAGCGAGGTTACGCTGCCACCGAGTTCGCCGATGGCGGCTCGTTCACGATGGGACTCGGAATCATTGGTGACTCCAGATACGGTATGCCAGCGGATCAGGTGGAGGGTGCCGTCGAATTCCTCGGCCAGCGCGGTGAGGCTCTCCACCCAGTCCCCGTCGTTGCAGTAAAGGATGCCGCTGATCTCGCGCATCTCGGCCTTGTGAATGTGTCCGCACACGACGCCATCACAGCCGCGCCGGCGCGCTTCTTCGGTCATCACATGCTCGAAGTCGGAGATGAAGTTCACCGCGTTCTTCACTTTGTGCTTCAAGTACTGCGACATCGACCAGTAGGGCAGCCCCAGCCGCTGCCGGATGGCGTTGAGCCAACGATTGACCTTCAGCAGAATCGTGTACATCGAGTCGCCCAGACGCGCGAGCCACCGTGCGTGCTGCATGACGCTGTCGAATAGATCGCCGTGAACGATCCAGAGCCGCTTACCGTCTGCAGTCGTGTGGATCGTCTCTTCGGCGATCGCGATATCGCCGAGCGTCAGGCCGATGAATTGGCGCATCACTTCGTCGTGATTGCCCGGAACGTAGACGACCTTGGTGCCTTTGCGCGCGCTGCGCAGGAGCTTCTGCACGACATCGTTATGGGTCTGCGGCCAATACCAGCTCTTCTTCAGCTGCCAGGCGTCCAGGATGTCGCCGACCAGATAAAGCGTGTGGGCCTTATGGGTGCGCAGGAAATCGAGGAGATAGTGGGCTTGGCACCCGGGGGTGCCCAGGTGGATGTCGGAGATCCAGATCGTTCTGAATCGATAGCTGTCGTCTGCGGCGGACACCGGGGGAAGCGGCTCGCTTACTGTTGCTCGCCCGAGTTCATCATGTTTGTATGACGAGCTGATGACAATTCACGGGCTTCTCGCGGGCGTCAAGTCAATGTTACCGAGCGTCAGTTCGCTGTCTGTTATCGGGGGACGCTGTCGCTGACAGTGTTCTATTCGAAAGTCCCCGTGGGCCGCGAGTCATTGGATCCTCCGGGTGGCTGATTGGTCCGTGACCTGAGCGATCGGAGAGGGGATGTCAAGGGCACAAGAAGCAGCCTTGCAATAGGATGAGGCGGGCGTTCGCGGCGCAATGGTGTGTGCCATCGTGCAGTCATGCGTATCGATGCCGTGCCGAACCGCAACTGAAGACCCACGTATCTGCTGCGGGAGTCGTACCGCGTCGGGGAAAACGGCGCGCAAACCAGGCTGGCCGCTCTCTCGGTGCTCTCGGACGAGCAGATCGAGGCGATGCGCGCGGTGCTCGCCGAGGTGGCGATGCGGTCGGTGGAGGGGCACTTTGCGGTCGTACGCTCGTGCCCGCACGGACCGCTGCAAGCGGTGCGGATGGCCGTGCAGCGGCTGGGCTTTGAGGGACTGGTCGCTTCGCGGACCGGCCCCGAGCGCGAGCACGTGTGCGCGATGGTGGCCGCTCGGGTGCTGGCGCGGCACACCAGGCTCGCCACCACGCGATGGTGGCACACGAGGACGCTTGCCGAGACGGGTTGAGGGCCCAGACGAGCATGTGCTGTGCTCGGCGGTGGACTGGCCGCTCGGGCATCGGGGAACGATAGAGTACAAGCTGGCGGCGCCGCACCTCAAGGAAGGAGCGCTTGCGCTTTACGACCTGTCCTCATAGCGAGGACGCTCGTCATCAACCTGTCATGATCGGGCGGCGCGCCGCGAGCCGCCGCCGGCAGGCCCTGGCGCCCGTCATGAGACTGTCACAATCCGCGGCTAAACTCCCATCCCGCGTCATGGTATGGTCACAATGATGCGGTTCGGTGCGCACGCTGGGGTGCGCG
>JAJZKY010000072.1 GCA_021803885.1 Planctomycetota bacterium | reverse complement strand
GCTGGCGGTAATGCTGCTGTAGCTCAGTTGGTAGAGCGCGTCCTTGGTAAGGACGAGGTCATGGGTTCAAGTCCCATCAGTAGCTTGATGGGCTGGCCGGTGTGACTGTTGAAACCCTGCCCGCCATGCCCCCTGCCGCGGGATGGGATGAGCCGAATGTTGTTGTAGGCGGGTGTTAGCCGTTGTTGCTGCTGATCACGCCTGTGTTGGATTTTGTTTTTTTACCTGTAGGAGTTTATTTCCATGGCTAAAGGCGTATTTGAACGTAAGAAACCCCACGTGAATGTCGGCACGATCGGTCATATCGATCATGGCAAGACCACACTCACCGCAGCGCTCACCACCGTGCTGGCCCAGAAGGGCCTGGCCACGGCGGTGGCCTACGATACCGTCGCCAAGGCGTCGGAAAAGCAGGGGCGACGCGACCCAAGCAAAATCGTCACGATTGCAGTTTCCCACGTGGAGTACGAATCGGAAAAGCGGCACTATGCCCATATTGACTGCCCCGGTCACGCCGATTTCGTCAAAAATATGATCACCGGCGCCGCCCAGATGGACGGAGCCATTCTGGTGGTATCCGCAGCGGATGGTCCCATGCCCCAGACCCGCGAACACGTATTGCTGGCTCGCCAGGTCAACGTGCCGCGGATTGTGGTATTTCTCAACAAGGTCGATCTGGTTGATGATCCGGAACTGCTCGAACTGGTGGAACTGGAAATTCGTGAATTGCTCAATAAGTATAAATTCCCCGGCGACGAAATTCCCATCATCCGCGGTGCTGCAGTCAATGCTCTCAAAAACCCCACGGATGCCAAGGCCATCGAACCCATCATGAAACTGGTGGAAGCTCTGGACAGCTACGTACCCGAGCCGGTTCGCGAAACCGACAAACCGTTCCTCATGCCGGTTGAAGATGTGTTTTCCATCAAGGGTCGTGGCACCGTCGGCACGGGCCGTGTCGAACGCGGCACCGTCAAGGTGGGCGACGAATTGGAAATTGTCGGCCTGAAAAAAGATTCGCAGAAAACCGTGGTTACCGGCGTGGAAATGTTTCAGAAAACCCTCGATTCCGCCATTCCCGGCGACAACGTGGGCCTGCTGCTGCGTGGCGTTGAAAAGGAACAGTTGGAGCGCGGCCAGGTGCTGGCCAAACCCGGTTCCATCACCCCTCACACCAAGTTTGAAGCGGAAATTTATGTGCTCACCAAAGAAGAAGGTGGCCGGCATACCGCTTTCTTCAAGGGGTATCGTCCGCAATTTTATTTCCGCACTACCGATGTCACCGGCTCCCTTGACCTGCCCGCTGGTACGGAGATGGTCATGCCCGGAGACAACGTGAAAATCACGGTAGACCTTGGCGAATGTCCCATTGCCATGGAGCAGGGCGTGCGGTTTGCCATCCGCGAAGGTGGCCGCACGGTGGGCGCCGGTGTGGTCACGAAGATTATCGCCTGACCCGGCAAAGTGGATATGGTCACGACGGAGTGTAATTAAATGGCTCGCGAATGGGTTTGGCTGCAGTGCACGCAAACGCAGGATTTGAATTATCGGATGAGCATCAATCCGAAGGAAATGGACACCAAAAAATTGTTCCATAAATTTTCCCCGCGTTTGCGTAAACACACCGAACATAAAATTAAGAAGGGCAAGTAATCCATAGGCCCGCTGGTTTTGGAGCGCCCGCTGGTTTGGGCAATACTTGGCTTAACTGCTTTTTTCGACCTGCGGTCTGTGGCACACTGCGATAAGCGGCGGATACGACAGTAGCTCAATTGGCAGAGCACCGGTCTCCAAAACCGGGGGTTGCAGGTTCGACTCCTGCCTGTCGTGGTGGTTCGGCAGGTGTGCACCGTGATGCCGGCGCCGGAGGCCGGATCAATGCAATCCAGCACAGTTGTGACCGCGGCCCCAGCGCACCGTGGTTACATGAAAAAAAGGTGAAGAGGACTGTCCGTGTCGGTGTTTAGCATTTACAAAAAAGGTCAGGGCAGATACGTGCGCATGGGCACCGTTGCTGGAATAGCCATTATGCTGATTCTGGGCATACGGTGGGTGGATCGCCGCATCATCCCTCTGGAGCCGAGTTACATCAAGGCTATTGTATCGCTGATTTTGGCGGCCGCCGGCGGCATTTTCTGCTACTGGGTCGTCAATAAGCCCAAGTTCGCCGATTTTATGATCCTCACGGAAAGCGAAATGCGTAAGGTCGCTTGGCCGCTGCCGCGGGTGGTAGTCACTGCCACCAAGCTGGTGATTTTGATGGTATTGCTTCTGGCCGGAATGTTGTGGTTGGTGGATTTCGCGTTTATTTGGCTCTTTCAGGCGATTCATGTGCTATCATAAAGGGGGATCAAACTCCCCCCCGTGAGGTCGGAGTTTGTTGAGTTGACCGGATGGACCACAAATAAAAGCGATTGATACGGATTAGAAGAAATTTAAATTCTCGGAGTTTCTGTGACAACTTCAACAAAACAATGGTTTGTGCTTAAAGTGGCGTCGAATCGGGAAGATTCCGTCCGTGAAGCGCTGGAACGAAAGATCAAGATTGAAAACCTTGGAGATCTCATAGGCCGGGTATTGGTTCCCAAAGAGAGGGTCAAGCATGTCAAGGCCGGCCAACAGAAGTTAGCCGACCGCAAGCTGTATCCCGGCTATGTGTTTATTGAGATGGATCTGGCGTCCGATGGAACGATCCGGGAACCGGCCTACTATTTATTTAAGGAAACCCAGGGAGTCGGAGACTTCATCGGTCACAAAAATAAGCCCACACCGATGGCGGACAAAGAAATTGAAAAGATCCTCGCTGAGGCGGATAAACCCGAAACTGGTCCCGCGGTCAAAGTGGATTTCCTCAAGGGAGATGCGGTTAAAATTAAGGAAGGACCCTTTGAAAGTTTCGAAGGCAATGTTGACGAAATTTTCCCTGACAAGGGCGTCGTCCGCGTCATTGTTACCATCTTTGGCCGTGCCACCCCGCTGGAACTCGAATATTGGCAACTTGAAAAGCTGCAATGAGCATGGCTGGGAACGCCACAAAGCTCGCTGGTAATTTGGATTGGAACTTACTTTCGACATGCTAAAAATAGTCGCATATAAGGGCTTCGGGCAAGCGGTTGAACCGTCGCATCGAAAATGGGCATTGCCCCAGGCGCTGCAAATGTTAATGACGGTGCTCATGGGAGCAGCCACGGTGATTGCGGCGTTCTTTTTCCTTTTTGTCGTGGTTGCCGTCCTATTGGCTGTGGCGGTTCTGGCCATAGCCGCGTACACGGTGCGGCGCTTGATTCGGCAAACCCGCTCCAAAATTCAACAACGCGGCCATCGCGTCACGCGCGTGAGCGTGTTGCGGGAATCTCCCTCTGAACCCGCCGGAACATGGAATGAATATTGGTCCAACGAGGAAAAGCATTCCAGCACCTGAAGGCTCCATAGACCTTTGCGGTGTTGATTGGAAACACTTTACGTTTTTACAGAAAGTTGAGGCAGCATATGGCCAAGGCCAGAGAAATAGTCAAACGTTTCAAAATGCAGGCGCCGGGTGGAACCGCCACTCCCGCCCCACCGCTTGGCCCCGTGCTTGGCGCCAATGGCGTCAATCCCGGACAGTTTATTCAGCGCTTTAACGCCGCCACCGCCGCTCTCAAAGGCAAAGTGGTGGGCGTGGAAGTGAGCGTCTACAGTGATAAAACCTTTGACTTTATCATTAAGACTCCACCAGCCTCGGTGATGATCAAAGATGCTCTGGGGCTGGAAAAAGGCAGCGGCGAGCCGAACAAAACCAAGATCGGCAAACTGACCAAAGCCCAATTGCGCAAAATTGCCCAGGAAAAATATCCCGACTTGGTGGCTTCAGATGTTGAAGCGGCCGAACGCGTGATTGCGGGCACCGCCCGCTCCATGGGTGTGGATGTTGCCGAGTAACATGGTAAAACTCGCCTTTTCAACCAATGCCTACAAAAAGCATTCCCTGGAGGAAGCCATCGGCAGCATTGCCCGGTTGGGCTATGCGGGCGTTGAAATCATGGCTGATGTGCCCCATGCTTACCCGCCCCATATAACACCAGAGAGAATCCAATCGCTGCGGCATCTGCTGGAAAAATTCAAACTCGGCATCTCCAACGTCAACGCTTTTACCCTCTTTGCCCTGGGCGATACCTACCATCCATCTTGGGTGGAGGCGGATCCGGCTCTGCGGCAGCAGCGCATCGACCATACAGTCAATTGCATCGAGATGACCGCGGCCCTGGGAGCCAAAACCATTTCCCTTCAGCCCGGCGGCCCTTTGGGCGCCGACGATCAGGCCACCTGCCTGAACCGTTACGAAGCCGGCCTGCGTGAAGTGTTGCCCATTGCCCAAAAGCACAACATTATTCTCATGGTGGAACCTGAACCCGGCCTGCTGATTGAAACCAGCACACAGTGTATGGCGCTGCTTTCGCGCATCGATCATCCCAATCTCAAAATGAACTGCGATCTTGGGCATTTCTTCTGTGTCGGCGAAGATCCGGCTCAGGTGCTAAAGGCCGCCCAACCTTGGATTGCCCACATTCATCTGGAAGACATCCGCCAGGACCGAATTCACCAGCATCTGATACCTGGCCGTGGCGCCATGAACTGGACCGCTATTTTTAACGCCATCCGCACAATTCAATACACCGGCTGGGTAACGGTGGAATTATACCCGTACGAAAGCACGGCGGAAGAATCGGCCCGCGCTGCCATCGATTTTCTTCAGAAGTTTGTTTAGGGGTGCCGCCTTATTGCAGTCCCATCGGCTCGCGCAGGGCCACCAGCCGACCAGCAACCGGCGCTAATCACGAAAGCACGCACCATGGACCATTTCATATATCGGCACGGACAACTTTACTGTGAAAATGTCGCGGTAGAGGAAATTGTCGCTCAGGTTGGTACTCCGGCGTATATCTATTCTCTAGCCACACTGCAAACTCATTATCAGCGCATCGCTGCGGCATTTGCCCCTCTGCACCCGCTGATTTGCTATTCCGTTAAAAGCTGCGGCAATCTGGCCATCCTGGCGGCACTGCGGGCGTGCGGCAGTGGGTTCGATGTGGTTTCTGGCGGCGAACTGTTTCGCGCCAGCCAAGCCGGAGCCGATCCATCAAAAATCGTTTTTGCCGGCGTCGGTAAAACCGATCAGGAAATAAACGAGGCCTTGGACGCCGGCATCGGCTGGTTCAATATCGAAAGCGAAGCTGAATTCTGGAATCTGGATCGCCTGGCCGAAAAAAAATTCGTCCATGCCAGGGCCGCACTCCGTGTCAATCCGGATGTGATCAGCCACGGTACCCATGCGAAAACGATGACCGGAAAAAAGGAAACCAAATTCGGCGTGGATATTGATCGGGCAGAGGAATTTTACGTGCAGGCCTCTTCCGCCAAATACGCCCGTCTGAATGCTTTGCACCTGCACATCGGCTCACCCATTAAGACCGCTCAACCATACGTAGACGCCATCAGCAAAGCCCTGCATCTGATCCAACGGCTCAAAAGTCGCGGAATCATCATTGATACCATTGATATCGGCGGAGGTTTCGCCGCGTTTTATGAAGGCAACGAGGCCCCACCGGCCGAAACCTACGCCGCCGCTATTGTGCCCCTGCTGCAAAATACAGGCCTGAAGGTGCTCTTGGAACCGGGTCGGTCCATTTCCTGCAACGCCGGAATACTTGTTTCCCGCGTCCAATACGTTAAGCAGGGCGGACGCCGCAAGTTTATTATCGTGGATGCCGCGATGAATGACCTGATTCGGCCGACACTTTATGAGAGTTACCATTTTATATGGCCGACGGCATCCACCCACGAACCCGCCAGCCGGCTCAGCTCCCTGCGAACCCCTGACGATGAACTTGTTGATGTGGTCGGTCCGATCTGCGAAAGTGGTGATTATTTTGCCAAAGATCGCTATCTGCCTGCGTTGCGCCGCGGCGATCTTCTGGCCCTTTTTTCGGCCGGGGCCTATGGGTTTGCGATGAGCAGTCAATACAACGCCCGGCCCAGGGCCGTGGAAATTCTGGTGGATGGCGACAACTGGCACATCATCCGCAAACGGGAAACCTACGAAGACCTTATCCACGGCGAGAGGTGACGCATCATGATCAGTCGCTACATGGATTCGGTTCCCTATCTGCAAAGCCACCAAATAATCGAAGGTTATATCTGGGCTGTCCAGCCCACGCAGGACACGCCGGCCGGGGCGGAATTACCCCTTGATCCCCCGCATGTTTATGTCGGCACGCTGCCTGATGGCGTGCGGCTCGTGGCGTCTGCACCGCATCCGCAGCCCTGCCTGCCCGGAGCCATCGTCCGCCCTTGGACCGTGCAATTGTACAATGACGCAGCTCAAAGCATTCCCCTGGCTTTCCTGGAAGAGGAAAGTGGACGCTATGTGCAACTGGAGGCCTTTAGTCTTGGTCTCGATGGAGAACCGGTGGTCGGCGGTCCTTCGCTGTGTAAATTCCTCATTGGCAAGACCAATGCTCAAACCCGCGTGTGCCCGGAATAAGCCGCTTGCAACGCGCATTAATCCACATGACCCAGCACTTCGGTTGCCAGATGGCTTACCATCCGATACCGGATCCCCCGCCAGGTCATGCGCCGACCGGCGCCGGCCGCGACCAGCGTCAGCAGCATCCACGCCTGCACCAGCGGAAACGCCAGCGCATACCACCACCACACCCGGTCCAGGGCCGTAGCATGATTCGGCAGCAACCGCCGGCCGCCGCGCAGCAGCATCAGCCCGCGCAGAATGCTTAGCACGTACAACACCACCAACACCGCCAGCGATCCAATCGCCCCACCCCATTGGTGCAGATAAAAACCGGTGATGGCAAAATACAGCGATGAACACAACGTGAGAAGATACAGTGCCGACCCGGCTGTAGCGCTGGCCCATAAATGCCATGCGCTGATTCGGGTGATGCGGAACTGCCGGGTCATAAATTCAAACAACCTGGAAAAATCGTAATCCGCCGTTGAGGCCACCAGACATTGCGGAACAAAATGAATCTTCGCGCCTGCCTTTTTGCGAACGCACCAGGAAAGTGTGAAATCGTCGCTTAAAGCATGATTCCACGCCGCATCCACCCCGTAACTATAAAAATCAGGCCGTCGAATGGCCATTGATCCGCCCCACGCCACCGTGCGTCTGTAGGGGCCAAACAAACTCGCCACAATCGCGTTGGCTATTGAGGCAACGGCATTGGCCGCATGCGAATTAACCGGGATGTAAAACCGGTAGCCCGTCGTAGCCCCGATATGTCGGCCATACCCCAACGGTCCAATGAGAGCGTGCAGGCACTGCGGACCCAAATTTGCATCGCCGTCCACAAACGCCAGCACTTCGTCCTGGTCTGAAGTCGTCGCAACCGCCATCAACTGATTATGAACCTTCTGCCCCCGCTGCGTCGCCCGGCCGGCCACCACCAGGTCCAAGCGGCCCACGGGCTGATTCCGCTGAAGTTCACGAATCAGACCGCAAACCGGATCATCGGCACTTTCCACCGTGGCAATCACCCGATAGCGCCCGTACGCCTGATTCAGCACCGCTTCCAAATTCAATCGCGTGCCCGATTCCACACCCTTGATCGGCAGAATAACGGCCACCATCGGCGACCAGTCCTCGACAGGTCTAGCCGCCACCTTCGGCATTCTATAACTGAAAAACTGCGCAATTCTCAATCCCCACACCGCAAGCAGCAATTCTATGCCCCAAAGCACCAGGAAAATCAGCGTTTGCAAAACCAAGTACCTCTTGTCCAAACCTTGCTCATCATACCCGCGAATTTCCACTGCGTGAATTATGCCCCCCTGCGCCCGTTTTGCACCCTTGCACCAGGCCAGAATCGTCGATGCTGGAAATGAAGCCAAAGAACGGGTATAGTATATTGCGTTTGTTGGTCGGAATAGGCCATATTGGCTTACTGACTACGGCACCACTGGTGAAGTGTTTATCAGCTTAGAGGTTTATCATGGCTCATAAGAAGGGACAAGGTTCCACCCACAATGGTCGCGACAGCAATCCCAAATACTTGGGAATTAAGGCCTACGCGGGCGAGGTCGTTACCACCGGATCAATTATCGTCCGCCAACGCGGCACCAAGTTCAAGGCGGGCAAAAACGTCGGTCTGGCTCGCGATGATTCGCTGTTTGCCCTTGCCGGCGGCCGGGTGAGATTTGCTTCTAATCGCAAGGTATCCGTTGATCCAGAGACTGTTGCTCCCACCGCCGCCGGCTCCCTTCCTGGCTAACCATTCTCGGGCAGCGGAAAACTTCCCCGGCCTGCACGATACTACAGTCCTTACGCAGGCTCGGCACCGCCGCGTGGGGTCTCTTTTATCATGAAGTGGTTTGGACCGGATTGAGCTTGAGGCTGGTCTTTACATCGGTAGCGACCTGAAAAAGGCTTTCATTTCGATGGAAGATAAACTCATTGATCGGGTGGCATGGACTTCCCATGACCTTATCGGACGCTCGGTACGCGGGATTATCTTGCGCTTTGCCGGCTTAGGAAGCATGGACATGAAAGTGGGTGGCGGCGACCCCATGGAATTGGAATGGTCGAATTTCGGTGGCCTGGTGGTGCATCCGTTTCACGAGCCTTGGGCTTGGATGAACCCGCCTACACAGAGATTTGTGGATGAACTTGTCGATGCACTGCTGCTGCGGCACCACCTTCCCACCGACACTCCAGTGATTGCCACCGGTGGGTCGATGGGTGGCCACGGGGCACTCGTATACAGCCGATACAGTCGGCATCGTGTGATTGCCTGCCTGGCCCTCTGGCCCGTGTGCAACGCTGTGTTTCATTACAGCGAACGAGTAGATATTCCACGCACGATGCACCACGCTTTTGGCAGCTACGGAGATATTCAGCCGGCGCTGCTGCGGCATTCTCCGCTGCATCTGGTGGATGAAATGCCGGATATCCCGTACCTGATCGTACATGGCCAGCAGGACCAGGCCGTTAGCAAAAGCGCTCATTCCGATAAGTTCGTCGCCGCGATGCGTGCCAAAGGTCGGCGGGTGGAATTTCGGGAGGTGGCAAATCTCGGGCACGGTGGCCCCATGGATTACGCCACTTATCGGCGCATCGTGAATTTTGTGGCCGAGAGGCTCACTGCGACCAGCGAAAAATGATTTCACCAGCGAGGAGAAACTGGCCTTGGGACAAACCGCCAACAAACGCCCCAGACGCTGCGGACACAACGGGTAATGTTTGCCCGGATCGCCGACTGATGCTGTTGCCCTCACAAATTACCCCATCGCGCTGGTTCCGTGCAATGGAGCACACGCTGGCACGCTGGCCAAGCGAAGATAATCATGCCGAAATTTAATCTTCTAGCGGACTCGGACCACTATTCCCCCTGCACACAAAACATGCTGGTGGACATCGAATTCCGCAACTATTGGCTGGATCATTTCCTGAGTCATTTTGATCTGATTTGCCGCCTGTCCGTGGAAACGTACGGTGAGCAGGCCGGCCCCGCTGCAGCGGCCGCCAAGCAGGCTTTGGCTATGGAAATGCGGCAATTTCGCGACAACCCAGATCGGCTTGGCGAGTTGGATTTAGAAGTACTCGGGCGCATTCGCCAGGATATTCTTCAGGCCCATCGCATTCCCGATCCCTTCAAGGTCATGAAAGATCGGGAAAATGCCGCCATGCTGGGCGTTTATCCGCGGGTGATTGCCGAATTAGACCAGCACTCCCGCACAGACCAGGAAATGCTGCTGCTCCTGATCGAGGGAGTTTTTGCCGGAAACATATTTGACTTGGGGGCCAGCGCTACCGCCGGGAGATTTTCCAGAGAATCACCCGATTTTGTAAAGATCCGGGCCGACTTGGCCCAATCGCGACCGTGGTTGGTGGATGATTTCACACAATTTTCCAGCCGATTGTTGTATGGCCAAAAATATAAAAAGGCACTGTTTTTTCTGGACAATGCCGGCAGCGATGCAATTTTGGGCGTCATACCGCTGGCTCGGTGGCTGGCCGGCCGCGGCATTCAGGTACATCTTCTGGCCAACGAAGAGCCAGCCCTCAATGATCTTACGTACGCAGAACTGTGCGACCTCCTACCGCGGCTGGCGGCCGTCGATACGGTCCTGCGAGATTTGCTTCGCACGGGAATGATTCTGCCAGCCAGTTCCGGCGGTCGAACCCCGCTCATTGACTTTCGGTATATTTCCGCTGGTTGCAATGCCGTTGCCGCCGGTGCTGATTTACTGTTTCTGGAGGGTATGGGGCGCGGTCTGGAAAGCAACTTTAACACCCGTTTCACGGTGGATACGGTCAAGCTCTGCATGATCAAAGAGCCGATCATCGCGCAGCGACACCACGGCAAGGTCTTTGATGTGGTTTTGCGCTTTGATGCCGTGAACCCTTGACCCCCTATTGCACAGCATCGCACACGCCGGCTTTCCATCCATGAGACGTGGCGGATAACCGATAACTGGCAATGGCACTGGCTTTGACCGATTCCAGGGCTACTGTTTTTCCGAGTAAGATGAGGTGGGGGCGTACGCTGCGACCGGTGGTTTCACGCACACGCAGAATCCATCCGCGGCCATGAGGTGGCGTTTACAAACGTGTAAAAAACTGAATCCGCTCAGAATAATGCCCAGCATCCACAGGATCGCCTGTATCCGCGTGGTCGCCGACAAGTGCAACATGCCAGAAATAAACCCGCCTAACCGATTGCCATAGGCCAGCCCTATCAGCCCTAATACCAGCATCGGCAGCAAAAGCGGAATGAAGGCCTTCGCGTTTGCCGCAACGAACAGGCAACCTAACCGAGGCCGACACCAGTTACAACAATCTCGCGCCACAACCTGCAACGCTTTTTTCATTACCATAAATCCGGCGTTCGTATCCTGATTAAACCCGTCCCGAATAGTCCAACAAGTCCGCGGGCGCAATTTCTATCCGTTGGCAACAACCGACGGCGACGATTGCCGGGCCATCTGACGTCACCCTGCCTGCCCAAGGCCACCCCGGCAGCACAGCTCCCCATCAGGTTTACAATTCTGGCCAATGCGTTAGGATATTAGTCATCGGGGCGTGGCGCAGCCTGGCTAGCGCACTTGACTGGGGGTCAAGGGGTCGCAGGTTCAAATCCTGTCGCCCCGATTTTTCCGCCAACGGGGGAAACGTGAAGCGGGTGAGACGGCCATACACACTAAATGCACAATACCACCCGGTTGGAGCCGTTTGGTTCCGGCCTCATAATTACGGCTTACCACAGCGGCGTGCGTTCATCGTAGCGATCCCTTGCACCTGTGCGCACAGTAAAAAGACCTGATTCATCCAATCGCTTCTGCGAGACGTCGTGAAAAAAGGACGAGCGGCAGGACACACAACCCCACTTTGTTGTTGTCGGCTCTCTGCCGCGTCGCCCTTAACGATTGCTCTCCGGGATTTTCCCCAGCGCTGGGGGTAGTCCCACCTTGCTCAACCCCCTGC
>JAJZKY010000071.1 GCA_021803885.1 Planctomycetota bacterium | reverse complement strand
TAAAGCAGATTGCATCCGCTACAAACCCTCGGCAGAAACCAGCTCTGCTTATATCCTGGCCGCGTTGAATTCTGACGGAGTGAGGAAGCGAACCACGAAGAAGATTCACGGTATCGGTAGACCACGCCTTTCGCTCGGAGAAATTCGGGAGATTATGCTTCCGCTTCCACCCATCCTCGAGCAGCAACGAATTGCCTCTGCTTTGCATAATTTCTCTGAAAATTTGGAGAGGCAGACCGAGGTTGTAAGAACGCTGGAAATCCGTTGTCTTGCATTGCGCCAATCGACATTGCGCCATGCTTTCACTGGTCAACTTGTTCCTCAGGATCCCGCCGAAGAACCTGCATCTGTCCTGCTCGATCGAATTCGCGCTGAGCGGGCCAGTCAAATCCCGGCACGCTCTTCCAGGCGTGGCACGAGGAGGGCCGTCCGTGGGTGACGCAGCGGTAATCAGCGATCTGGTTTGGCTTTGCAGGGATGACGGATTACTGCGGTATCGCGCCAAATGGGCTACCTCACAGTCGGCTAAAGTACCGACTCGGGAGGAATTCTGGAAACAATTAGTGCTCGCTCTGCTGTCGTCACAGCAGATATGGACTCCCGGCAGCTTGATCGATCGCTTCTCTCAGACGGAACCTTTTGCGCTTGCACTTGCCAGTTACCGCGGGATGGATGAGCAACAGGTGATCGCCAGGCTCAAGGGCTTCCGGTTTGCGAGGCGCGTGGCCGCCTATCTGCAAGCTGACCATGAGGCCCTGTTCGGGACCCCGAACGAGTGGACCAAGATCGAATCGCAGCTCCGCGAGCTGGCAGCTCAGGTGAATTCTCCAGCCGATCCTGCTCATAGGAATCGGGAGCGCGAAGTGGCACGCTATCTCGCAGCGATGCTGAGAGGCGTTGGACCCAAGCAGTCGCGCAACATTCTGCAGGAGCTTGAACTTGTTCGATACGAGATTCCGATCGACAGTCGCGTAGCGGAATGGTTACGCACGAATCTGGGATGGGAGATCAGAACCGACCAGCTTGGCGATGGCAACATTTACGAGAAATGGCTCGACAAGATCCAGATCGCATGCGCGAAGGCAGAAGTTCTGCCCACAATCTTTGACGCGGCAGCCTATGACTGGGAAAGAATCGGAAGACAAATGCAGAAAACAACGGCCATTGGCTATGTCAATCGAAACGGTCAGGTGGTGATTCGCAATACCGGTCTGCCCGGCACGGATCATGGGCAGTCTGTTTACCAGCTTGCCTGCTCCAATTGCGGGCACACCTATGGCGCCAACGGCAGCGATATTCACCTGCGGCTGTGCCCAGGTTGCCAGGGCGGAGCGAAAGGACTGGATTACCGGCAATGACCTCAAGCGCGATTGTTCAAAAGCTCTGGAACTACTGCAACATCCTGCGGGATGACGGCCTGTCGTATCAGGACTACATCGAACAGCTCACCTTTCTGCTGTTTTTGAAGATGGCGGATGAGCGCCAGCAGATGATGCCGGGCCGGTCCATGCTGATTCCCGGTGACCTGGACTGGCAGAGCCTGGAGCGGCTGGACGGTGATGCACTCGACACTCATTACCGGCACATTCTGGTGGAGCTGGGCAAGAAGACAGGGCTGCTGGGCACCATCTTCCGCAAGGCGCAGAACAAGATTCAGGACCCGGCCAAGCTGAAGCGGCTGGTAACGGACCTGATTGGCCGTGAGCAATGGACGATGCTTGGAGTGGATGTAAAGGGCGATGCCTACGAAGGGCTGCTGGAAAAGAACGCCGCGGACGTGAAGGGCGGCGCGGGCCAGTACTTTACGCCGCGCGCGCTGATCCAGGCGATTGTGGACGTGATGCGCCCTGCGCCCGGAGAGCTGATCCATGATCCTGCATGCGGAACGGGCGGCTTTCTACTGGCGGCGCACGACTTCATCAGCCACAGCTACACGCTGGACAAGGACGACAAACGGTTCTTGAAGAACAAAGCGCTCTCCGGCACGGAGATTGTGGACGGTGCGGCGCGGCTCTGCGCGATGAATCTTTTCCTGCATGGCGTTGGCGGCGAGGACTCGATCTCGGTTGGTGATGCGCTGCTGGGTCGTGGATCGCGCGAGTATGACATGGTGCTGACGAATCCGCCCTTTGGGAAGAAGTCGAGCGTCACGTTTGTGAATGAGGACGGCGAGCAGGAGCGGGATGCGCTGACCATTGCACGAGAGGACTTCTGGGCGACGACGAGCAACAAGCAGCTGAACTTTCTGCAGCATGTGCGGTCGATCCTGAAGATTGATGGCCGGGCAGCAATTGTTGTTCCGGACAATGTGCTTTTTGAGGGCGGCGCAGGGGAGACGATTCGCCGGCGGCTGCTGAAGGAGTGCGACGTGCATACGCTGCTGCGGTTGCCCACCGGCATCTTTTATGCGCAGGGCGTGAAGGCCAACGTGCTCTTCTTTGATCGCAAGATTGCCAGCGAGAACCCCTGGACGAAGAAGCTCTGGATTTATGACTTCCGGACCAACGAGCACTTCACGCTGAAGACGAATCCGTTGCGGCGGGAGGATCTGGACGACTTTGTTGTCTGCTACAACGCCGACAATCGTCACAAGCGCAAGGAGACGGAACGCTTCCACGCATTCACCTACGACGAATTGGTGAAGCGGGACAAGGCCAGCCTGGACATCTTCTGGCTGAAGGACGAAAGCCTGGAGGACGCCGCGAATCTGCCGGCTCCGGATGTAATCGCGGCTGAGATCATGGAAGACCTGCAGGCCGCGCTGGACGAGTTCGCCCTGATTGCGAATGATTTGAGGCGGTGAGAGAAACTATGGATCTGCGACTCCACATTGAGTCCTTCTTCGAGTTGGTGGGCGCGGGCAGGGGCGAGATCTACAACGAGTTCAGTCTGCAGCATGAATTGGGGATTCATCTACGCTCACACATCCCAGAAGCTGACCTGAAGGTTCAATTCGAACGACCAGTTAGCTACTTTTTCCCGGCAATGAAGCGGCTCGGCAAGAAAGAGATCGACATTGCCGTCTTCGATTCTGGGCGTCAGGAACGCAGCGCGATTGAGCTGAAGTTCCCCAGAAACGGGCAACACCCGGAGCAGATGTTCAAGGCTTGCCAGGATATTGCTTTTCTGGAGGAACTGGTCGCTTTGGGGTTCAGGACCTCCTATTTCGTAATGGTGGTTGACGATCACCTCTTCTACCAAGGCACTGATTCTGAGGGCATTTACCCCTACTTCAGAAACCAAAAGCCGCTGCAGGGGACGATTAGCAAGCCGACCGGGGCAAAGGATCAAAATGGCAACATCCGCAGCAACTACCAAGTTGTTTGGAAGCCTTCCGGTGCTTTTAGGTACGCCATCGTTCCGGTAATCGCGATAACTCTTCGGCCGCAGTCGCGGTCGGGCTGAGATGTCGAGCCAGTGCTCCAGGTACTGGCCGAGGGTCTGCCGGGAAGAGCGGATGTTTCGTCCCAGGTCGCGCTCCGCGAGCATACGGTTGAGATGGGCCTGCGCGTCCCGCAGACCGCCATGTATGGATTTGGCGATGTACCTTCGTTTCCGGGTCTCCGGATCACGGCCGACGTAAATGCGAACCAGCCAGGTGCTGGGGACCCGCAGCGGATGATCTGCCCGGTTTTTCGAGCCATGCTGCCTCCTGAAAATAGAAAAAGCGGCACACGTGTCGCACACGTGGCCGCTCTCGAAGGGTTGGTTCTATTGGTGGTTTGGGGGAGGGAAGACTGACCGGGGCTCAGTCCATCCCGTGTCGAACTCAGCTTCGCAATTGCCAAGCTGGATACCGGGCGCGGATTGACGCGGATTGTTGACTTCAACGTAAATCCAGTAAGAATCCCTGACCAGAGCCAATTCTGAATCAGGTAGTCACAGTTGGTGTCGCGTCGTCGACAGACCAATCGGCAGTCCCGTGCACGCGGGACAAAAGATCGGTAACACGCTTCTGGCGACCTCGGGACCACTTGGCATAGTGTTTCTTGACGACTTCGACCGAATCGCCCAGAACGTCAGCTACCTCCTCGAAGCTGGCCCCGGCCTCCAGTAATTCGGTAGCGAGAGTATGACGAAATCTGTGTGCGTGCGCGTGTTTGACGCCTGATTTTTCGAAAACCGCACGGACGCATTCCCCAATCACGCCGACGTTAGATCTCTTCGTCGACTTGCCGGACCAAAAGTAGTAAAGCCCGTCCGGGCGCGCCTCGCGAGGAGTTGGCACATCGTCAAGCGCTTCCTTCATCTCTCGCGGGATCGGTAGGTAGATTTGCTTGCTGTTTTTAGCTGCCCGAATAAAGATGATCCAGCGCCCATCCTCTTTGGTAATCCGGTCGCGGCGTAAGGCCGCTACGTCGCTGATCCGAAGGGCGGTAAAGCGTAGGACCAGGATGATGGCTTTGGCTCGCCTCCGTTCGTACTGGGTTCGGCCAAATTCCTGGGTTGCTGCGATGATGCGGTCAACTTCTTCCGGGGTGTAAGGTACCACATCATTGGGCGAATCGATTCTGGGCCCTTTGACCTTCGACGCAATGTTGTCTTTGCAGAGGTCTCGGGCCGCGCAGTATGAGAAGAACGCTCGTATGGTCTCCAGTTCTTTCAAGCTTGTGCTTGGGGCCAATGTTCGCGAAGCCCTGAAGCTATCAAGCATCAGCACCGTGACGTCGCGAACATAACGGATCCCGTTGCTCTCCATGAATGTCGCGAGACGGGTCAAGGAATTGCGGTACTTGCGAATGGTAGGAGCTTTCACGCCGTTTGTTTTGCAGTTTTCGAGATAGGCTTCGACGGCATTCAACATGTTGGGAGTGTCATCGCTATTTGATGGAGTCTCCTCCCGCGCAGGCCTTGGCGAAGACACCGGCTCTGGTGCAGGTAAAGCGGCATTATCAATCGGAATGGCCGTACTGTCGTCGGATCGTTGATTCAGTGCCTCGGAGCAAACCTGAACCAAGCGCGCCATTCGCATATTCGCTTTGGCCGCATCCCGTGTCTGCAGAGACTTGCGAAGAATTCGCTTTCCGTCCATGTAGCCATCGCCATAGATTGGGCAGTGGCAGCCGAACGCGATACGGCCTTTCCGACGTCCTCTGCACTTCTTCGAGTGTCGCCGATAAATTGTGAATGAAATAATGGGGGCTTCCCGTTGATTCATGAGGGTTACCTTTTTCAGCTAAAGAGTGATCTGAGTTGCAACATGTGTTTGGGTGGGACCGAGATCCGGTGGCGGAATCTGCTTTGGGAAAGTCAAAGGCAATTCGATCCAGGTGCAGAGCGGGTCGGCCACCGCTGAGAAGTGTTCGGAGGTTTCCAGAAATCAGGGGACTGGATGTGTGAAAAACAAGCTGTGCCTGATCGTCACTGGTGCCCAGCGCTGGTCCTGCTTTGGTTCTGTGGGGCGGATCAGCGGACTCCGCACCTTGCCGGGAGCAAATGCTCCGATGAGCGGGCGAGAAGCAGAAAGTTCTTCGTGGATCTGCGGTTGGAAGGGTTGCGACGAGGGTTTATGAAATGAAGTTGGTGAGTGAAGGACCGAATTCATACGGGATCAGGACGCCACGCTGCTCCGTATCTACTCCTCGGATTCCCGTGCGCCAGGCTTCAGCATTCGAGCGGTACGCTGCACCTGACGTTCCCATTGCTCATCGGCATCGCGTGCGGCGACAGAGGCTGGCCTTGGTTGGAGCGCAACTCCATGGGCTGGCTGTTTGGCGCGACTCCGCGTTGTAATTGCACCCACCTCCGGAACTTCCAGATGCTGATGAACACGCGCCACAACGGATTCCGGAATGCTCAGACTGACGTAGCGCCGTGCGCTTTTCCTGCGTTTCATGGATTCGAGGCAGAGGACTCCCGGCTCATTCCGGAAGAGCCTGCGGATCGTGTCCTCATCCTTGTTCCACAGTTTTGCTATCTCCTTTGGTGTGAAATGACGTTCGAACGGCCTCCCGGACACACCGCGACTGACATCGGATTGATGTTGGTTGTCGCGCGTGCCTGGAGGGAATTCGGTCATGGGTGGTTACGAAATGAAACTACAGGATGGGCTCTGCGCAGCGGTTGTTAAGTCCAAAGACGCTGCACAGATTCGCATGGAAGGAGTCTTTATAGCGTTGGTTAACGCCTGATTCGGGAAAGCAAGACTCATGCGGCTGGAATGCCGTGGCTGCAATGCACAAGCCAAGTCGTTTCAGGAAAGAGTGGTGCAATCTGGTAGTGGGGGATATGTCACCCGGCTGAGATGTCCATCTCCGCCGGTAACGAAGCCCGGATCATTGCAATCCGGCGCGCTCCGTCCTCAGCTGTACCGATGCTTGCGACGATAAACTCGAGCTGCCCGCTGTTTACGATAGTCCTCGTCGTAGCGCAACTTGATCGTTGGATAGTCGACCCACTGGATGTTGGCGAGCACCGCGTCCTTGTCGGGGTACTTTGCGCGCCAATAATAAGCAAAGCTGCTCCGAATTGACGTCGGCGTGACACGCTTTTCCAGGTACCTCCACACGGTGCAACTCGTGAGAGTTCCCAGGTTGGTGGCTGTGAGGGGCTTTCCGGACCTGTTACAGAAGAGGAGTTTCGGATTGTCCGGATCCAGAAGCAGCGGCCGATGTTTCTCGACGTACAATTCAAGCAACGGAACAATCTGGCGCAGAACCACGCCACGGTGGAGTTCTTCCTGTAGGTCCTCGTAGCAGTATTGCCAGAACTCGGCTTTTGGGTTTTGGTTTAGCTGCTCTTTCACCCACTCAGGAATGGCAAAGGGTGGTCCATCTTGGGGAATCGGCCCCTTGAGGATGTGCTTGCCAAGCTCCGCCAACCGCAGAAAACGAGGCGGCCATTGCGCGAAAATCAGGCAAGAGAGAAGCAGTTCGTCATGAATCTTCCACGCAAGGGTCCAGGGAGACGGGCCGACAAGAGATAGACGCTCACGGCGCATCTTACCGGGAATTAACGCGAGCGTTTTGAACGGCACGTCGCGCTGTCTTCTCCTTTCTTTTAGGGCGCTTTCGGGGTCTTTGAGTAGCTTGGTGTAGACGTCGTCAATCCAGCTCAGATCACGCTCTCTGAAAGCAGGCGAACAGCTCAGCGTGGAGAACATCATGCTCAGATGCCCTACCGCCGTAGTACGTTTGCAGCCCCGTTCATTGGTGAGGAAGAGCGCGTATGCAGTGATAAACGGTTGGTTGATTAGAGGATGAATACTGGTAAGATCCACCATCCCACGAAAACCCACGGCGTATCCCACCAGCGCCTCAAAATGTTTGATTATTATTCGTTCCGTCGTGGGGGCGAGACGAATTCGGCCGAGCCCCGCCTGGGCACGACGTGAAGCCATGACCTCAAAGATTTCGTCGCGGAGAGGCTTCGGCATTAGATCGATCTGCAGCCTGTAACTTGGAAACCTCGGCGCTGTATCCAGAAGAGGAAACATACCCTCGAGTCCAGCCCTCCGGATTCTCGTCATGAATAGCCTCTGTGCGTCTCTGACGTGGCTGTAGGTCCGCCCAGCGGCAAGCTTTGCATCAGCCCACGCCGTGAGATCCTCCTGTGAATAGTCGGAAGGGCGACAACCACGGCCAATGGCATCCCGGACGATGCTGAGCGAACCCTTATCAAGAGGAGCGATATTCATAATGGGATCCCATGCATTGAGGAGCGTGAAACTGTCCGGGGAAAAGCCGAATTTTCGGGCATAGCGCAACAGCGCATTGCGCGTGTTAGACGAGTGTTCCTTTGTGACAGGTGAGAGGTTGCTTTGGGCCAGGTAGCACAGAAAGGCCGTTTCTTTTTCAACGACCTGGGCCACCGTGAGACGGTCCAGCGTCGTTTCGAGAGCTTGCGCGAGACGATTGGCTAGGGTCACGAAATCACTCATCCGCTTGTAGACCTGCTTTTTCGTTTTGGCAGGGTTGCTCGACAGTTCGCGTCGGATGGCGTCTAGCAGAGCCGGAATGGTTTCGTCGTGCGCGGTATCTGCGCCCGATGGTTGCCGGATTTTCTGTGTTGAAGTAGATTGAGTCATAGTTCTCCTTTCCATGGTGGGGGCAGTCCCGGATCTGGAAGCGTCCAAATCCGGGACTGCGCAGTTGAGGATATTCCGAGGGATTAGCGCATCAAGTGCGCGATCTCCTCTTCCAGCGCTACAGTGCCGTGGGAGGCGTTGTAGCCTGCGATGTAGTACCGGACCGTGGTACTGCAGGAGAAGGGATCGACGTGCCACAGACAGTTGGCAATCTCCTCGACACTAGCTCCGGAGAAGAGCATGTGCGCAGCAAAAAGGTCGCGGAAATCTTTGACCCTCATCCGTTTGTTTGTGAATCGCACGCTAAGTCGGGCCACCAGATCCAGAAGACTTCTCTGGCTGAGCGGCTTCCCACTTCGCGCAAAAAATACGCGTGTGGAGTCCTCGTTGTCTGGATTTAACGCCCGGAGAAGAATCGGCCGGTAGTAGTCCATATATTCCCGAAATAAGTCGCGTACTTCATTTGACAGAACCTCCCATACTTCATGCCCAGCCTTGGTCGCGCTCTCCAACCAGTGCCCGACCAAAAACTTCGTTCCAGGATCTTTGTCTCGAATTTCCTTTGCCCAGGCAGGAAATTTGAATTGGGTGACTAATTCGTCGGAGATTTCGGTCTCGAAGAGGTTCAGGCGCCGACGCTTGTGGCTGCGCAGCTCACACGTATTTCGCGATCTATGAGGAGTGCTATTTAGCATGAATAGTAGTAATGCATCATGGGTGGCCCAGGCTGCCTCAAGCTCCGTCAGTGGTCGTGGCCCTTGGCGGAGAGCGAGAATTCTCGATGCAATTTCAGCAACTGATGGATAATCCGGGAGCGCATCGAGTTTGCGCCTCTGGATCCTCCCCGGTGCCTCCTTGCGCAGTCCCCGGAGCTTTGCCCTAAACCAGCTGTAATCGGGCCCCTTCAGGCCTGGATAAGTCGCGGTCAGAAAACAGATGCCGCTCAGCTTGGCGATCACACTTTGTGGCTTACAGCGCTTGTTCGCCAGAAGCCAGTCCACGAAACTGCAAACGATTGGCTTTGTGATCAGCTGGGGAAGATGAGTGATTCCTCTCAAGCCCTGAATGACAACCGCGTAGCTGTAAAGCTCCCGGAAGGAGTGTTGAATGTGTTCGGCGGTAACCGGCCGAATTAGCAGCTTGGCGTTGCGATCCGCTAGATTCACGTCCGCGGTTTTCCAGCCGACCACTGTGAGAATTTCGTTCTGCAGCGGTTTGGGGAGATCTTCGAATTTCAGGCAGTAGCTAGTTGGCATCTTGATGGCGAAGCTGAAGCGCGGAAACAGGTGTTGCAGCCCGGCAGCGCGCAGGACTCTGCGGAAATGGGACTCTGTCCTGATTGCAGACCCGAGCGACTGTCCCTTATTGAGGAACCGCTGCCTCCATGATTCCATTGCCTCTTCCGTGAAATCTCTTGGCAAACACTCTAGCCGAATGGCGTGCCTGATGATGCTCCCGCAGCCCATGGTGTCCCCCTTGAAGGCAGCGCGGATCGATCGCCAGGCCTTGCGTAGCTCAAAGGCCGGCGAAGTCCAGCCGGCAGCGTGAGCCAGGTCGAGCAGCTTATGCAGGTCGCATGTGTACTGGACTGCCGATTGATGGTCGATGCCGCGTCCTTCGACGTACTCGACCAGGAGCGCATCGATCTCAACGAGGCTGTCCAGGTCAATCGCTTGGGCCGGCAGTTCGAGTATTTCCGAGACTCGGTTGGAGACGGTGCGCAACACGCTTACGAGCCGCCTTTGCGCTCGGGATGGCGAGGGGATCGCAGCATTGCTGCGTTCGATTATTGACATTGCGTCTGCAAGCGTCCTGGGACGTTTGGAACTTGTCGTGCGTAGAGAAAGGATGGAGTCGGTGAGCGGAGTCACAAATTTGCCTCCTGAGAAATTGATTTGTAGTTGTGGTGGAGTGGTGCAGAGTGATTCCGAGCGGATGGACTGCGGTGCAGCCCATCCGCTCGAAGAGGGAGAGGGCACGGCACTGTTCTGCGCGTCGCGGCAGGTGAACGGGACGGGAAATCTGCCGGAGCTCGGATGTGGTGGGTGTGACCGTCAGCCCGGGATGGAGATCAAGGGCGTGGTCGGTAAGAAGGTGCGAGCACGGCCGCTTGACGGATATCTATTCGGCGGCGCTGGCGCGCGACCGTTTGCTACTGGAGTTCGTTGTGCTTTCTTCGTTGAGGATCAGGTGGAAGGATCAAGTTTTTCCCGTCGCTTGTTGCCAGTTGTTGAGCTGCTGTTTGGTGAAGGCGCTCGGCGGAAAGTTCCGCCGGATTGCAAACCGCTGGATGCTACTTTCATTGCTGTGCTGCTTCATGGCCGCCAGGAGCGGTCGTCATGCCGTGCGCGAGGAGTTCATGTGCCGTGACTTGGCCGGGGGCGAGGCGTGGCGATCGTGTCGCATTGTCGGTCCGTTGTGGAAGGTGCTTCCGCAGCGACAGCGGACTGTCAACGCGCTTCTGTTGGTGGGGGCGTCGGTGCCTGAGACTCAGGTGCGTACGGAGCAGCAGAGGATGCCGGCTTGGCGAACGCGGGTAAGCGCGAGCGGGCTGAGAGAGCGAGATCACCGCGGCGTCACTGTGGGGTCTCCGCCAGATGGTCCATCATCCGGACCAGAATCGAGGTCCAGATCGACGGTGATCCGCACCCGCCGCGGACGGGAGGAACCACAGTTTGGTCCATCCAACTCCGTCTGCTCACAACGGGTGGAAGCACTCCATCCATTGGGAGTACCCGAAAGGATTTCCTCAGCTGTCACCGTGATCTCATCGAGCAACTTGCGCGCGTGCTCAACAAAAAGATTCACGGAGTGGGCGATGCCCGTTCGGCCTTCGGGATTCAGGTCTGGCGCGATACGCGCAGCGACCGCATCGCCATCCAGGGCCACTACGTCAAACAGCGAGGGCCGACGCCCGAGGGACTCGAAGTACTCACAGACGTAGCCGGCGGCGACGCCCATGTGCTCGAGATGTCGCTCGATGGCGAACGAATCAGCGCCCATGCCAGCGGAGGCTGTTTTTGCAATGAAGGCTGTGATCACGACGATGCCGATCTTGTCGGCGCCGCAGTGTAAGGCGTGGGTGATGGTGCTCATGGTGTAGTCTCCTTCGGGTTGGTGGGTAAATCTCGTATGCATAGCCGTCTGAAAAGGTGCCAGTTACGGCGGGTGGGAAGCGCGGCACATGTGGTATTCAAGCTCTCAGTTTTCAGCGGTCAGCATTCAGCGACTTTTGCAGGCCTGCCAACATGCGCTTCAGCTCGATGGTCTGTTCATGCAGCTTGTCGTAATCCGTGGCGGTGATGAAATGTAGGTCGCGGATGAACAACAGGTGATACTCCAACTCACTCGCCGAACCCATCGCGATCGAGCAAAAGCGTAAGAGTTCGGCATTCCCGTTGCGCCCACAACCTTCCGCCAAATTAGCCGGTATCGAGGCGGCTGCACGGCGGATCTGGCT
>JAJZKY010000070.1 GCA_021803885.1 Planctomycetota bacterium | reverse complement strand
ATCCCCAAGCCATAGTTTGCGGTTGCATCGCCGGCGCGAATGCTTCGTTCAAACCAGGTTTTGGCCGTAGTCCCACTGGGCTGTACTCCCATCCCCTGCGTGTACACCCATCCCATGATGTTCATAGCGTGTGCCGATCCCAATCGGGCCGCTTTGTGAAACCAGTAAATGGCCGTCTCATCGTTCGGCATTTCTCCGTGGCCGGTGGCAAAAGCCACACCCTTGCTGACCATCGCTGCAAGTTTTGCCTGCGATATGACAGGGCGGGGCGGGGCCAACTTAACAGGTTTGGTGGTGACGACCGCAACCGGTTGCACCGGCAAGGTATTGGCAACCGGAGTTACGGGCCGAACTGCCGTCTCATTGCCAACGAGCGTCTTGGTAACAGGAACTGGGGCGGTCGTCGGCGGTGGTGCCTTTGCCTTGGTTTGGGTGCCAGTGGCTGCGGCGGCGCTAACCGACGACGCATTGCCGGTGGTTTGGTGCGCGTGGTGCGCCAAAATAAATACAACAATCGCCACCGCCGCTCCGGCTGCGATGGCACCCACAAGTAGCGGCATGTGCAGCTTTTTTGCAGTGGTCGCGGTTGATGCAGGGCTGCCCATCGGGGTTAGACCTTCCCCAGGCATTTGCCCGGGTTCCGGTGACACGGCCCCGGCCACCGCATCCAACCCGCAAATGGGGCAGCGCGTCGAGACGGCCGCATCAAACACGTGCCCATCAATGCAGCGAAGTAAGCGTTTCGCCATGGTCTTCCATCCTTCACTTCAACGCTCTGCCAAACTCATGGCCAAAGCGATGACAAAAGCTAATTTCCGCGGCCAATATTGGCAAGTGCTGCGGCCGCCGGCTTGTTGCCAGCCGCCGCCGAATAGACCGACATTATACGTAGTTCGTGCGGCCGTGAGCAGCCCGGCAACTGGGGCATTGGCCCAACGCAGGGTGCGCCCGTGTGCCCCATTCCGTGCCTGATGGGTCAGGTGTATGCCTATTTCTACTGATTCGCTATTCCGCGCGGATGGTTCGGTGGGCGTCCCAATCAGACGCGCAGGGAGCCGCGGAATCCGCGACCAGCATAATACGACTGCGCACCATTTTGATATATGAATACACGCCCGTAGCGGTAATCACCGAAAAGAGCACCGCCAAGCTCCCTGATATCTGGCGGAGTGGCGAGCCAACTCGATGTTTTGGCATCAACCGGTCCCAGCTTCTGCAGATCGTGATATTGCTCCGGCGTAAGTAACTCAATGTCCATAGCGGTTGCCATATCCACTGCAGTGCCCGTTGGCTGATGTTCCTTGCGCGATTCCAAGCCCTGACGGTCGTAGCAGAGGCTGCGGCGGCCTTGGGGACTCTCGGAACCGCAATCGAAAAAGATGTATTCGCCCGTGCTGCAATCGAAACTGACAACATCCGGTTCGCCGCCCGTTTTTTCCATTTCATTAAGCGACCAAAGCCTCGCGGCGTTAGCTTCCAGCCGGGCCTGAACATCGTTCCACTCCATGCCCGTGTGGCGGTGCATGTGCTGTGCAAACCGAGACTTTAATATCTGAATGACTTTCAAAGGAAATGCAAATAAATCTTCATAGAAAACGTCGGTACAACATTTCATTATGCACACGGACCGCCCGATAGTCTGATAATCAAATACCGATCTGAAAGATTATGCAAAGCGGCCTGGGAGTCTGTCCAAGTATTAGTAGGGCTGCAATGTACCGGAAATGCCCCGAATGCAAGGCGTTGGGCCGACGGCGACTCTGGGATGAGTCTGAGAATGCCGCAGACGGGGCGTTTCTGGCACACCCTTCGGGCGGAGCGTCTATCGCTCGGCCTCTGCGGCGCGGCTTCCCCGGTGTATCACCCGATACGCCCTCGTCGCCGCGTCCTGATGCCCGCCAAAATCCATGCCGTCGCAGTCCCTTTTATTACCCGGACAGGCACCCGGATGGACGCATCGAACAAGCCTTTCAATTGGGCACATTAAATTGCTACGGCATATCGCCTATCCCAACGTGCAACTTGCCCAACGGGCTGCGACCATTCCACCGCCACAGTTGCAGGTTGCCTCACTAACCAAAACTCGTCGATCTTTTGGACCGAGCGGCTCAGCCGCCAAGGAACTCCCGCAAATTCTTCCCATCCGCGTGCCAGTGATCGCGTTAAATCGCCCCGCCACCGTCGCCTCCGGGAGAGTTGGTACCATCGGTGGGCAAGATGGCCATCCGTACCATTAACACGAGGCCGTTGCCTCCGCACAGAATAATCGGCTGGTCGAACTCAAATTCATCGCGATCATGACGGCGGCACAACCGGGTAGATGGGGTATTCCTGCGGGTTTATTGGCCGAATGCCGTTTCAACTCTATAATCGTGTGCTGGGTCGCTGGCAGCGGTCTTTTGAATAGAGGAGTTTTCTGCCTTATGGCTGGAATGACAATCACCGAGAAGATAATGGCCAAGCACTCCGGGCGGGCTTCGGTTTCGCCGGGGGAAAATGTGTGGGTTAATGTTGATGTGCTGATGACCCACGATATCTGTGGACCCGGGACCATTGGCATCTTCAAAGAAAAATTCGGTCCGCATGCCAAAGTCTGGGACAAGAACCGTGTGGTGATTATCCCCGATCATTACATATTCACTGCCGATGACAAATGTCACCGTAATGTTCAGATTCTACGGGATTTTGTCCGTGAGCAGGGCTTAATCTACTACTATGACCCGGAATTTGTGAAAAATGAGCCGGGCATGCCCAACCCCTACATCGATCCGGCGCGCACCAGCTACAAGGGTGTGTGCCATAAAGCGCTGCCGGAAGAGGGACATGTTCGGCCCGGTGAAATTCTCCTCGGTACCGACAGCCACACGTGCACGGCGGGGGCGTTTGGCCAGTTTGCCACGGGGGTGGGCAACACCGATGCCGCCTTTACACTCGGTACGGGCAAAACGTGGCTTAAAGTGCCGCCCACGATGAAGTTTGTATTCCACGGCCAGATACCACCCTATCTGACCGCCAAAGATTTAATATTGGCGGTGATTGGTGATATTTCCGTATCGGGTGCCACCTACAAAACCATGTATTTCGCCGGCGAGGGAATCAGTTCTCTCACGCTGGAAGACCGCATGACGCTGACCAATATGGCTATTGAGGCCGGCGGCAAAAACGGCGTCTGCGATGTGGACGACAAAACCCTTCGCTACGTAAGAGCGCGAAGCCGCACCCATGATTACGATGTATTTCGTGATGATCCCGATGCGCAATTCTGCTACGAGCAGGAATGGGATCTGGCCACCATGGAACCGCTGGTAGCCAAGCCGCACTCGCCGGATAACAAGGATACCGCCCACAATTGCCGCGATGTGAAGATTGATCAGGCGTATGTGGGCAGTTGCACGGGCGGCAAGATAACGGACATGATATTTGCTGCATCGATTCTCAACGGCCAGCAGGTGAAGGTGCCTACCTTCGTTGTCCCGGGGTCAACGGAAGTGCATCGCGACATGAAGCAGTTGAACATCCACGGCCGTCCCCGGGCCGCGAATGAAAAAAGTATTGAACAAATACTTATTGAGGCCGGATGCAAAGTCGGTCCCAGTGGTTGCAGCGCCTGCCTGGGTGGGCCGCCCGACACGTTCGGACGCCTGCAGAAAACGGAAGTTTGCATCAGTACCACCAACCGAAATTTTCCCGGGCGCATGGGGTCGGCCCAGGCGTCGGTGTTTCTGGCCAGCCCGCTTACCGTGGCGGCCAGCGCGCTGACGGGCCACATTACCGATCCGCGTGAATATGTCAGTTCGGCCATCGAAACGGGGTTGGCCGGCGTGGCCTGACATGCATAACTGAAGCGCAGTACCGGAATACAAGCCGGTGCGGGCCTTTTGCAAGGTGAGCGGATCGCAAATGGTAATTAAAACCTCACATACCTTACCGGTGCTGGATGAATTGCAAAAGCCGGACTACATGGCACCGGGACGCAAGCCACCTTGGCTTAAGGTAAAATTGCCGGCTGGCCCGGGCTACAGTCAACTGCGCACGTTAATTGATAAGCACAAGCTCCATACGGTGTGTGAATCGGCCAAGTGCCCCAACATGGGCGAATGCTGGGGACGCGGAACCGCCACCATTATGATTCTGGGCGACGTATGCACCCGCAGTTGCGGTTTTTGCCATATCAAGACCGGTAGACCGCCCGTGCTGGATCTGGACGAGCCGCGGCGCGTAGCGGAGGCGGCCGCCATTATGCGCCTGCGGCACATCGTGCTCACATCCGTCAATCGGGATGAGTTGCCCGACGGTGGGGCCGGCGTGTGGGCAAGAACCATCCGCGCGATACGACGTGCAACGCCTGAAACCACCATCGAGGTGCTGATACCCGATTTCTGCGGCCATTGGAATGATTTGCAAACGGTGCTCGACGCCCGACCGGATATCTTAAATCACAATGTGGAGACGGTGCCAAGCCAATATTATCGCGTTCGCCCTCAAGCCAAATTTCACCGATCCGTCGAGCTACTGGCACGGGCGAAGGCAGCGGGATTTGTCACCAAAACGGGCATGATGCTGGGCATCGGCGAAACGGATGCTGAATTAATTGATACGATGCGTGAATTGCGTAAAGCCAATGTGGATATCCTCACTCTGGGGCAATATCTTCAGCCTACGCGCGATCATCTGCCCATCGACCGGTGGGTTCCGCCGGAGCAATTTTCCCATTTAAAAAAACTGGGCTTGGAGATGGGTTTCGGGGTGGTGGAATCGGGGGCGCTGGTGCGTTCAAGTTACCACGCCGACGAGCAGGCCAGGCTCCAACTGGACCCCGCCTAACCGGCTGGCAATCTGCATGCGTTCTAACGCCCCAATGGGGCCGGGCGCTTGCCCGCAAGTGCCGCTGGTTGCCTTGCGGCATCGTTTGAAGTTACGTCTTAAAATGACACAGCCCCATCTGAATACATCACCACGCCTTCCGGCCGTGAATCGGATATGCTAAAAGACTATAGATGGCGGCCAATTGCGATGCCTTGATTGGCGTCGATTTACCGGGAGACGAATACGAATGCTGCGCTTGACCATTCGGCGCAAACTTGTTGGAACACTGGTCATCACAGGTTTTCTTCCCATGCTGATCCTGTTGGTGTCGGTGTTGTCGTACGGGACCCATTCACGATTGGAAACCGTATCGGCCGAATTTAACGAGCTTGCTTTGGCCAGTTCCCAAGGCGTATCGGATCGCATAGATTCAGAAGCCAGACGCCTCTCATTGCTGGCGCGCCTGCCCGGGACGGTGAAGATTTTTGAATCATCACTGAAACATAAATCCATAAAGATTGGCGGCAACCTCGCGGCCGCTCGATCACCGGGCAAACATGCAGCCCACAAAGGCGGCCCGCTGTTACTCAATGACGCCTTGTCTCATTGGATGCGGATTATCAGTGCCGACAATCCGCAGCGTTTTCATTTTCTGGCCGCCAATGCAGCGGGCGTTATCATTGCCGCCAACATTAAACCGGCCGAAAAATTGGTACAAAAACATAAGTGGTTCAAGGATGCAACAGCCGGGGCGGCCGGGCAGGTGCTTGTTAAGGCCATTTCAAATGATGTGCATACTCACCAGCCGGCGGTCATTTTGGTCGTGCCGGTGGAGCAGCCCAAAACAGGTGCCATGCTGGGTGTTATTAAAGAGACGATTGGCATTCACACCATCGAGCGGCAATTGGCGCGGGGTATGGGTGCCACTGAATCGTCGGTGGCAATTTTTGACACCCGGCTCGGCCGAACGATCTTCAGCATCGGGTCGGTCAAAAATACCGACAAAGCGGCGCAAATTTTCATTCGGGGCAATTCGGGTAAGCGCAATTGGCTTAGCCTGTTGGTTCATGGTTTGGTGGTGGGTGCCGCGCCGGTAGAGTTTCATACGCTGACCCAGATATCCGGCGTGCCGTTGCTGGTGCCGCATTGGTATGTGCTTGTTTCAGAACCCGCTATTACTGTGCTGTCACCTATTTTTAGTCAGGCACGCCTTGCAGCGCTGCTTGGCCTGCTGATGATTTTGCTGCTCTTCGGTATCGGTTTTTGGATCAGCCAACGCGAAATTGTCACACCCCTCAAACGTCTGCGGGTGGCGGCGGCGGCGGTGACACGCGGCGAGTTGAATGTTCGCCTGCTTGGAGATTCACCGGAAACGTCTGGGTTCAGGCATGACGAATTGGGCGAATTGGCTCATGATTTCGATGCGATGACCAAATCACTCCAGGCCACCCGGCACGCGCTTGAACGCCGTGAAGCGGCCAAATCTCGCTTCATTACCATTGCCGCCCATGAACTGCGAACGCCAATCGGTGCCCTTTTGGGGCATTTAGAGCTTATCAAATCACGGCTGGTGGAAACACCTTTGGATGCCGATGTCAAAACCCGCCTCGAGCACAGTTTGCTGGTGGCCATTTCCAACGCCACACGGCTGGAGAACATAGTCAATGAACTTCTTAAACTGGTAAAGGAAGACCGTATCGCCCAGACACTGCGTTGGCAAAAGGTGAATATGGTGGAACTGGTCAAAAGCGTTTGTGCGGAGCACACCGACTTTTTTCATGAGCGTCACCTCACACTCGATATGCGGTTGGCCGACAACATTGGTCCCATTGACGGCGATCCGGACAAACTGCGGGATGCCCTGGTGAATGTGTTGATCAATGCCATTCGCTTTTCGCCGGAAGGTGGCACCGTCAGGCTTGCCATGCGAAAAATCGTCGGCGGAATGTTGGAACTGGATGTGGAAGACTCGGGCCCCGGTGTATCGCAGGATGCCATGGGGGGCCTATTTGAGCCTTTCCAACCTGGCGATGATGTGGCCCATCACTCCACGGCTGCTAATGATCAATCGGGTTTTGGCCTGGGGTTGGGATTAGCCATTGTTCGACGCTTTATTGATATGCATGGGGGGCGGGTATACATACAAAAATTGCCGGTTGGCACACGTGTGCGATTTATTTTACCTATTGAACGCTTTGAACCGCTACCGAGCATCAGCGAACTTATGGCCTCGGATGGTATTTAATTAACTTCATTATTGGCGCAGTAAATGTTGATGGGGCTTGGCGAGGCATAGATGAGTTTGCTCAATCCATGGTGGCTGCTGGTACCCGCGTCGGCATTAATGCTGATGGCTATCATCCTGTTTTGGCAAATGCTTTACCAGCGGCCGGTTCCTTTCACTGCCATGCATTGGCTGCACCCCGCAACTCGTCGGAAATGGGCACCCATTCGCCGGCCACCCTTGTGGATGCTTCTGACGGCCGGTGCCGTGATGGTAAGCGCCTTGGGCACATTGCATATTAGCGTGGAACCGGCGAAAAAAACGCAAACTCCAATCAGCATTCAGGTCGCCATCCGCTATGTGGGTGGACACGAATACGGCTTTATCAGAACGATGAGTCAGTCCGCGCTACCTGAAATCAGCGTTATTGGCCCGGGTAAGTCCGTCAGACTCGCGCCGTCGCAATTGCTTCACGGCGTGGTGTTTCCGCTTTCACCAGCAAGGCACCCGTCACATATTGGTCTGGAGTCCAATGGAAAAATAATATGGCAAAAACCCATCCCACCCTGGGCTTTGCATCACACGCTTGGCGTGGTTTTAGGAAAGGACATCCCACCGGTGGTAACGCGGGCCTTGCGGGCGATTTCCTGGGTGAAAATTGAAGGCACAGCCAAACCCACATCACTTTTCATTGGTCATCGAATGCATCGGCGATTCCCGGGCAGTGAGCTGATATTGGCCAACCGCACATCAGAAGTACCCATCAAGCCTGCAAAACCCATTGTGATGGCGAGTCAGGTTGCGCTTCTGAAATTTGTTCAATTTCGGCACGTGTTGGTACATCGCTTGAAATTGCTGCGCCCAGCCCCGGGCTGGCAAACCCTCGTGCAGGTCAACCGGCGGCCCTGGCTTATCCAGCGGCATCGCCTGGGCGCATATGATTGGGTTGCAGGTTCGAGTTTTTTCGATGACAGCACCAACTGGCCAAAATTTGCTTCTTTTGTCATTTTCATGACCAACGCGCTCCATCTTGCCAACCGCGTACCACCCACCACCTCCCTATGGATGGCGAGCGGAGTCGTAATGGCCGAAAGCCCGGACGAAAAATCGCGTCTGGAGATATCGTGGACGCTGGCACTACTTGCCGCAGCTATGGCGGTTGGAGCACTTTGGAACTTGCAATCGCACCGAATTCAGCCCGCCCATCCGGCCGATTGATATCAATTTGCCGATGGCAGACTCTAAGACATTTCACGCGGTGTAAGTGCGACCGGTACGGTTTCGTCCACCCGCATGTTGTCAATCAGGCGGGTCGTACCGAGCTTGGCCGCAATCAGGATGACATCCTGAAGTCCGATGGCACCCTCCACAGCGATCAGCGTGTGCCGGTTACAAATCGCGGCATAGCGTGTCACTAATCCGGCAGCGTCAACGCGCTGGCGAATTTCTTGACCGAGCTGGGCGGCGTCGCGGTCCCCGCGACGGGCCTCATTGACTGCCCAGCACAAGGTGCGGTAGATGGCCGGGGCACGCTGCCGTTCTTCGGCTGACAGATAGCGGTTACGACTGCTCATGGCTAGTCCATCCGGTTCGCGTCGGGTGGGTGCGACTATTAATTCCACCGGAAAATTTAACTGCTCCATCATTTGCGCCAGAATGACGTACTGCTGAAAATCCTTCTGCCCCAGTATCATGTGCGTGGGCAGGATTATATTCAATAATTTTGCCACCACCGTGCAGACACCCTGAAAATGGCCCGGCCGATCGGCACCCTCCCACCATTCCCCTATTTTTCCCGGCATCACGAGCATGTCGGACTTTCCAGCGGGATACATGGTCGCCGCTGCGGGTGCAAATAATACATCGGCACCGTGGGCTGTGAGTAATTCCTCATCCGCCGGCAAGGTGCGCGGATAGCGCGAAAAGTCTTCGCCCGCCCCAAACTGCAGTGGATTGACAAAAATGGATGCAACAACCGACCCGCGATGGCCCGCTTGTTGCCGGGCCTGTGCCACCAAGCTGGCATGCCCCTCGTGCAGGGCACCCATCGTGGGTACAAACACAACCGGGCTACCAACGCTATCGCGCCACCGGCGGTATTGAGCTATGTCGTGGAAGGTTTGCATATGGGAGACTCCTCCTGCGGATATATCCATGGGTCGTCATTCTTCAACTTACGCAACAACTCCGCCACGGTTAACCCCGCCATTGGATGAATCCAATCCGGCGCAATGCTGTTCAACGGCTCAAGGACAAAAGCCCGTATCGCAAGCCGCGGATGCGGTACACGCATCGACGGAGTATTAATAACCAGATTGCCGTAAAACAGCAGGTCCAGGTCGATGATACGGGGGCCATAGCGCTCGTCACGCCTGCGTATACGGCCCTGCCTGGTTTCAATTTCCAGCAGCATGGATAAAAGTTCTTCAGGTGACAGCGTGGTAAGCACATGGGCTACCGAATTAAGGAAATCAGCCTGTTGCGCCGGGCCCCCAACCGGGGCGTACCAGTGCGGCATGGCATGGGCAACCAAGTTTGTCTGCGGAAGGTTTTTTAATGCTTCGATGGCAGCCGCCATCTGCCGGGGAGGATCGCAAAGGTTCGACCCCAATGCAATGAACGCGTCGCAGGGTGTCACGTCGCAGCCTCCGTCTTTTCGGCCGGGCGACATATCGCGCGACCCGGCGGAAAGCGGCTCGCGTTGAGAATGGTCAGCGCCATTAATACCGTCGCCCAAAGCGATACACCGATGGTCAGCATCCATCGGTGGCCATTATGACCGAATATCTTGCCGACATCCGTTGTCAGAAACATCAGCACCGCACCCGCGATAAGCACAATAAACGCCAGTTGACGGTTCTTAAGCGGTTGAAGATTGTCGCAGAGAATCATCCCCATGGCAAAAAGCGTCATCGCCAGTGATACATAGTGGGGCACCCATGTTCGCGGTGAGGCCCATAGCATGTACGCGGCCACGGCACCAATCTCAAGCAGATATCGCTTCTGCCCCAACGGTTTGAGCTTGGGCCGCGCCCACCACAGGCCGATGATGCCGATGATGACTAAAATCAGACGGATCAAATCGTCGCTGGCATTTCTATGCAGATTCAGAATGTTAACGTAATGCGCCTTTTTAAGGCCGTGGGGGTGCGAATAGAAGGCCGGCACATGGCGTAAAAGGCGTGAAAGAAAACTCGGCACCGATTGGCCCACATAGTATTCCACGCGGCCATGAGTCACATAAGGAACAATCATAATTTGAAACCATTCCCGGAACCATGCCCAATTTTGGCCCCATCCGAAAAAAAGCGTGGGAATGACAAAAAGCCCCAGCACCAGACCGACACCGATTCCACCGGCAACCTTCCATTGCCGCTTCCACAAAAAATAAATCAGAAAAATAATTGGCGTCACCTTCACACAGACCGCCAACCCCACCAACGTACCGCCCAGCCATCGAGCCCAGCTTTTATCGATCATCCCGAGCGCTAGCCCGACGGCCAGCGGCGTAAGCATCAGAAGATTAGTCTGGCCCTCCTGCATATCGCCCAGCACCGGTGGCAGCCAGACCAGCAATATCAGCGTGAGACCAACCATATCAAGGTCAACACCGGCCCGTTTTACAGCCTTGAAAAGTGCGAAAAATATGATGCAGCAGAATATCAGTTTGCAGCAAACCCACGCGAATTGGGCATTGGCCGGCGAGAGCCACGTAAATGGTGCAAAAACCACCAATGTCACCGGCGGGGTAGGAAATGAATCACTGGTATATGGGATGTGCCGGTGCAAAAATTGCGGCACCATGGTCATCCAGCGATCAAAATCGTTTACCTGCTGGGTGCTATGCGTCTGCTCTTTGTGGACGATGCGCATTCGCGCCTGCCACGCCGCCGACAGCGTAATGATGGTGCCGATCAGCAGCACGACAAAAAAATAAGTCTTTCCCGCGTGCCGACTCATGCAACCTCACCGTCCACCTGAAAAATCGAATGCCGGATATTAAAGGGCCAGTTTGCCAATCCGCGCCACGGCCTGAGCCAGTCGGCCCTCATCAACGGTCAGCGCCATTCGCAGAAATCCTTCGCCTGCCGGTCCAAAGCCTCCACCGGGCACTGTGACCACGTGCGCCTCTTCCAGCAATCGACTGCAAATGTCCATGGACGATCTGCCCCCGGGGGTTTGCGCCCAGCAAAAAAAGCCCGCTGTCGGTTTTTCCATCCGCCATCCAAGCTTCATGAGTCCGTCGCACAGGACATCCCGTCGACTGCGATATATCTCCATCTGACTTTTTACGTCCGGGTGATCATAATGATTAAGCGCCACCGTACCGGCAACTTGAATGGCATTGAATTGACCGCTGTCCACGTTGCCTTTTACCTGAGCCAGCGCGGCAATCACCTGGGGGTTACCCACCGCCCATCCGATACGCCAGCCCGTCATATTGAAACTTTTTGACAAGGAATGAAATTCGATAGCCACA
>JAJZKY010000069.1 GCA_021803885.1 Planctomycetota bacterium | reverse complement strand
CGTCTCGCCCGCCGTTGCCCCCCAAGCGTCCATATACCCCGCAGTACCAATGGAAGCTCTGGAGGCGGGCCTCTCTTTGAGTGCCACAATATATGGCTGCACCCCGTAGTTCCTGCTGCACCAATTACTGCTGGTTTATGGCGTTATGCGTGGTAGAATATCTTTAGAACTCCGCTTTGGATAACGGGGCAAACAGGCCGATTGTAAAACACGGCGACAAGACATTGGAAGTCGAGGTTGATCATGGCAGGCAAATCCGAACCGCGGCATCAGCGTGTAATACGCTTGTGTCTGGTGCCATTGGGCTGGGCGGTGTGGTTGTTTGTGATGCTGGCGGTGATGTCGTTTCACCCTTCCGATGCCACCATGCTGGCAAGTTCTCCTGTGTATCACTCGCAATCCATGCCGGTGCAAAATTGGTGCGGGCCGGTGGGAGCCACCATCGGCTATCTGCTGATGAATAATCTGGGGCCGGGAACCTGGGTGGCCCTGGCCATGCTGGCGGCATTTCTGGTGGTATGGAGCATCGGCGGTAATCTTACACAAATTGCCTTTCGCCTTATCGGCGGGGCGTTGTTGCTGGTCGTCTCCAGCGGCTTAGCTAATTTGCTGGGGTGGGGCCATAATCTGCCCGCCGGGCCGGGCGGAGTTCTGGGCACAGCGGTGGGACATTTTCTCAAATTGCGTGTCTCCAGCGTCGGATCCTCGTTGATTCTGCTGGTGGGTTTGATCATGGGGTTGCTGCTGGCGGCGGATGAAGCGGTTATGGCACTGCTGTTTGGTCTGCTACGGATGGGCAAACAAATTCCGCATAGGAAAATAGCCGCCGCCATCGGGGCGGCAGCCGCCGGCGTCATGGGCCTGTTGGCGACTTTGATAAATGCAATCTTTGCGCGTCGTCCGAACATCGCCGGACGCAAAAAAATGGATTTACGCCCAACATTGGTAAAATCCGCACCGGCTCCGACACCAGAACCTATACCAGCACCAGCGACGGATGATAAGACTGCAATCGCGGCCAGTACCGACGCCAAGGCCTCCACGGATTCGGACGCCACCCCGGTAGTGGTTCGCCGGCCACGACCGATTGTGGCGGATATGTTGCTGCCGTTTAAGACGCCGCCGGTACAAAAGCAGGATTTGGGCAACTACCGCCTGCCCGGGCTGGACCTGCTGGGCGACCCTGAACCGGCCAATACCGAGGGCCAGGAAGAAGCGGTCCGGCAAAACGCCAAGGTGCTGGAATCCTGCCTTAAGAGTTTCAACATTGACGGCAAAGTAGTGGCGATTGACACCGGACCGGTGGTCACCTTGTATGAAGTGGAGCTGGCTCCCGGGGTTAAAAGTTCGCAGGTTGGAGCCTTGTTCAAGGATATTGCGCGGGCGCTGAAAAGCCCGCCGGTGCGCTGTATTGATAATATTCCCGGCAAATCTACCATGGGCATTGAAGTGCCCAATATGGATAAGGAAAAAGTCCGGCTCAAGGAACTCATGCAACTGGCACATGACGATATATCGAAAATGGCGCTGCCGATGTGTCTGGGCAAAGATGCTTCCGGCAATCCACTGGTCGAAGACCTCGCCAAAATGCCCCATCTGCTAATTGCCGGTACCACCGGTTCCGGAAAATCCGTGTGCATCAATTCCATCATCATGACGTTGCTGCTGACCCAGAGACCGGATCACGTTAAGATGATCATGGTGGATCCTAAAATGGTGGAAATGCAGGACTATCGCCAGATTCCCCATCTTATGGCCCCCATCATCGATGATATGGGCAAGGCGGAAAGCGTGCTGGAATGGGCGACACAAAAAATGGATGAGCGCTATGAGACGCTTTCCGAGGCGGGCGTGCGGCATATTAAACAGTTCAATCAGCTGTCACGGGAGCAGATTCTTGAGCGCTTCCAGCCCAGCAATGCCGAGGAGGAAGCACGGATACCTTTCCATCTGCCTTACATTGTCATTATCATCGACGAATTGGCTGATCTGATGATGACCAGCAAAGAAGTCGAGGGGCATATTGTCCGTATAGCCCAAAAGGCCCGCGCTGTGGGTATTCATCTGATTTTAGCCACGCAGCGCCCCGAAGCGCAAGTGGTTACCGGCCTGATTAAATCCAATATGCCGGGAAGAATCTGCTTCCAGGTACGATCCCGGCTGGACTCACGCATCATGCTGGATCAATCTGGCGGGGAATTACTTTTAGGCCAGGGCGACATGCTGGTGCTCAAGCCCAATGGTGGCGCCCTGTTGCGCGGGCAGGGCGCGTTTGTGGAAGATTCCGAGATTAAAGGTATCTGCAAGTTCCTGAAGGAAATAGCGGAACCGGAATTTCATCCCGAACTATTGCAGATCGGCGCCCCGGCCAGCCTTGATGAGGCGGAGAAAGATCCGTTGTTTGATCAAGCTGTGAAGATTATTATCGAAACCAATCGCGGTTCTGTGAGTCTCTTACAGCGCCGTTTAACGTTGGGCTATTCCCGTGCCAGCCGCCTGATTGACCAGATGCGCGCTGCCGGCATCGTGGGGGCCTACAAAGGCAGCCAGGCCAGCGAGGTACTCATTACCATGGAAGATTGGGAAGCTATTAAAGCCGCGCAGCCCACGGGAGAACCCAGTCCATCCGCCATTGTTTCGGATACGGATTCCGAGGCTTTGTGATAGGCCAAAATACAAGGCGCCGGCGCTTAACGAATTGTATCGGGGCGAATAAACTATACAGGAATAAAAAGCTGCGGACGCCTGCGGCTGCTGGATTGGTAATAAAGGATTAACGCAATGCCGATTGAAATCACCATGCCTAAACTCTCTGACACCATGACTGATGGCACACTGGTTCGCTGGCTGAAAAAAGAAAATGATAAAGTGAAAGCTGGAGATGTAATTGCTGAAGTGGAAACCGATAAAGCTACACAGGAATTGGAAGCTTTTGAACCCGGGACGGTGGCCAAGCTCCTGGTAGAGGAGGGTAAAAAAGTCCCTGTCGGTGGTCTTATCGTGATATTGGCCAAGCCCGATGAAGACCTGGCGGCCATTGTAAAAGCAGCCGGCGGAAAAGTTGCGGCAGGTGCCGGAAATTCTGCTCCCAGGGGGGCCGTTGCATCATCCGCGGCGGCTCCAACCACGGTTGCCGCACCGGTGTCAACAACAGATTCTGCAGGGCCGGCCCTGGTGGATGGATCGCGTCCGGCTCGCATTTCACCATTGGCGCGCAAACTTGCCGCGGAAAAAGGGATTGATATTAATTCCCTGCGCGGCTCGGGTCCGGACGGTCGCATTATTAAACGTGATGTGCTCGCGGCCAGCCCGGGCGCCAGCGGATTCATCCTCCCCGGTGCGCCGGTTCCGGCACCGGTGGCTGCCGCGCCCGCTCCGATCCCGGTCCGGCTGGAAACTAAAACCATACCGTTAAGTAACATGCGGCAAACCATTGCGCGGCGGCTTCTGCAAGCCAAGCAGACCGTTCCGCACTTTTATGTTTCCATTGATGTGGTAATGGATGCCCTGCTGGAACTGCGCCAGGCGGCCAATGCGCAACTGGCCCCCATCAAGCTTACCGTTACGGATTTTATAGCGCGGGCGACGGCTTGCGCGGTGGCGCAGGTACCGGCCGTTAACGCCAGTTTCACGGATACCGCCATTGTCCGCCATGGCGGCGTTCACCTTGGTATAGCTGTGGCCGTGGAAGATGGTTTAGTCGTGCCGGTAATTCGGGACGCACAAAGCAAAGGCCTGCGCCAGTTATCGGAAGAAATCAGACATTTGGCGCAACTGGCCCGCACCCGCAAACTCAAAGCGGAGCAGATGACCGGCGGCACGATTACTATCAGCAATCTGGGAATGTATGGGATTCGTGAATTTCTGGCAATTATCAACCCGCCGGAATCAGCCATTCTGGCCATTGGCGGCACGGAAGCCCGGCCCATTGTTAAAAATGGCCAAGTAACGCCGGCGCAGGTTATGACTGTTTCCCTGTCGGCGGATCACCGTGTCATTGACGGTGCTCTGGGCGCTGAATTTTTAAGCCGGTTCAAGACCATCCTGGAAAATCCGCTGGCCATGCTGGTGTAACAGCTTGCCCGATGATGTAGCGTGTAACCGTTCACGGCTATGTCGACAGGCCAGAGTTATGGTCGCTCCAGCGTACCCCAAAGCTGGGGGCACTCCTTGTGGTGCAGGCTTCCAGCTTGCCCAGTTGCGTCTTCGTGAACGGTTACCATCTTTCGTCCGTCCGAGTCAAAGTTATGTTGGGGATATTATAATGTACCAATATAGACCGTGCCTGAATGGAAGCAACACCATGACACAAAGCGAAAACACAGGACTCGTACTGGTAACCGGCGGAACTGGATTCGTGGGTCAAAATGTGGTGCACCGGTTACGACTGGCGGGCTGGCGAGTGCGAATTTTATCGCGTCATGTTCCCACGGATACTCCTGAAGATTCAGGGGTGGAATGGGTGCCCGGAAATGTCCTGGACCTGTCTACGTTGTGGGCTGCAACCAGAAATTGTGCGGCTATTATCCATCTGGTGGGTATCATTCGTGAAACGCGTAGCCAATCTTTCCTGCAAGCTCATGTACAGGCTACCGAAAATGTGCTGCGCGCCGCGACAGAGGCCGGTGTGCGGCGTTATATCCACATGTCCGCTCTGGGCACGCGGGCCAAGGCGGTATCGACTTATCACCAAACCAAGTGGCGGGCGGAAGAACTGGTACGCGGAAGTAAACTGGTCTGGACGATTTTTCGTCCAAGTTTGATTCATGGCCCCCATGGTGAATTTACGACCATGGTCCGGCAATGGCATGACGGAAAAATTCCACCCTTTTTATTTATGCCCTTTTTCGGCGGCGGTTTTTGGGGACAACAGGCCCTGACGCGTGTTCAACCCATTCTGGTATCCGACGTGGCGGAGGTATTCGTGCTCGCTTTGACCACAACGGCTTCAGAACAACAAACCTGCGAACTCGGCGGCCCGGATTCAATGACGTGGCCGGAAATGCTGGCGGTATTTAACCGGGTTCTACCACCACCACGCCGCAGGATCATGGGAATTCCCTTCTGGCTGGCCAAGGGTATCGCGGCCTGGCCCTGGCCCGCGCTGCCGTTTAACCGTGACCAGGTTATCATGGCCGGAGAGGACAGCATCTGTGATCTGGAACCGCTACGTCGTATTTTTCCCGGTTTTATGCCGCAGCCTTTGGAGGTCAGTGTCCAAAAATATATACAAGAGGCGTGAATACTGGACACGTCGCCGCCATGGCAACCTGGTGTGGCTGTTTTCAAACCTGGACCTGACACCGTTATTAGAACAGGATCACGAGCATGACCCAAATTTTTGCGGATATAAGTTTGGTGAGGTGATATACAACATCCTGGCACGCGGCGAAGACGTTGACGGATGGTATGGAATTCCAAAATCTGGTTCCACTTTGTATTCGGAAGAACTGAGGAACTAATTCAGTAGGGGAATATGCTCAATTTTACGGGAAGACTGGCGGTGGATTTGGCAGGCCGAAAAGCTGTGAACGGCTACGCTGGCGCATATTATTTCCCACAATCAAACCGCAGGTTTATACTGATAAGCGCATGATGGAGTTTTTACACACGCTGTTGAATCGCCTGACCGCCTATCCATGGTGGGTAATAACGCTGGAATTGGCGTTAATCGGCGTGGTAGTGTATTGGGTTCTGGATTTTTTGCGGGGTACGCGCGGCGCGCGGCTGATCAAAGGCGTGTCGCTATTTTTAATTATTGCGTATACCATCATTAAATTGGGTGGTAACACATTGCCGCAGGTGGAATTTCTCTTCAGTCGTCTTCTGGTATTCACCAGTTTCGCCATTGTAGTAGTATTTCAGCCGGAATTACGCCGGGCCTTAATCCGGCTGGGGGAAGCCCGATTTTTTCGCCCCGGCAGTTCCGCTTCGCGGCGTTTAATTGACTGTTTATGTCAAAGTGCGGAATATTGCGCACGCAACCGTATTGGAGCCCTGATAGCGGTGGAACGGGAGGTGGGCCTGGGCGCACTGCTGGAACAGGGGACTATTCTTAATGCCGATGTCACGCCGGAATTATTGAATACCATTTTCTGGCCCGGCTCGATGCTCCATGACATGGGAGTAGTCATCAGGGATGGCCGGATTGCGGCGGCGGGGGTGCAGTTTCCACTGGCGGAAGGAATTGAAATCAGCCCGGAAATGGGGGCGCGGCATCGGGCGGCACTGGGGTTGTCCCAGGAAAGCGATGCCCTGATTATTGTGGTCAGTGAAGAAACGGGTGTCATCAGCATTGCGGAGCGTGGACAATTGGTGCGTGAGCTTACGGGAGAACAATTGCGACAGCACCTTACCAGGGCGCTGCAAAAACCGGTAAATACCAGCACTCGGCGTTCTGTCGCATAATATATCCGTTGTGGCCGGAGACAACGGTGTGTGCCGTTGTCAGCTCCGGCGCCGGCGCAGACTGGAAAGAAACAATCATGTCGCAATCCCATACCCGCATTCTGGAACGTCTGAAAGTCGTACCTCTGACGCTGTTATTGACATTGCTTTTATGGATGTACGCCGACGCGCATCTAACTGCCATCCAGAACAATCTTCCTTTTGAGATCAGCGCTGTGGTGCCCCCCAGTAACAGCCATGATATTGTTCAGATCATCAACCCCAGCGGCGATTTTCACATCGATATTCAAGGTCCGCGCAATGAGGTGCAGCAAATCAGCGATCAGGCGGATGGCCGGGCTATTTTCACCCGCGATGACCGCAATAATCTGGTGTATGTGGTGCGGCATATCGCCACGCTTAAAATCGGAACCAATAATTATATCAGTGCCGTACGGGTATTTAATGAGCTGCCCTATTTTCGCCAGCGCCACGTCATGGTTACCGCCGTTAGCCCGGCGCGAATCCAACTGGCGGTGGATCAGATGGTTTCCATCTCCCGCCCCATTGTATTTACTGCCCTGCGGCATGTGGCGGCCCGCATCGTACCGGCGGTGGCCCAGGTGCAGTTGCCTAAAAGTTTGCTTACCAGTCTTGGCGGGCAGGATCAAATTCGCGTCGAAGCGCAGCCGCTGTCGGATCTTACCACCTTGCCGCCGCGATCGCACCAGACCGTGCAGGCGCAGCTGGTGGTGCGTTATCCGGGAGCGGTGAGTTCCCAGATCAGTGTTACGCCAGCTACAGTACTGGTGAGCTTTACTGTGCCCCCGGAACCGAGCCACAAATTAAAACTTGGCATCGTGCCGGTCTGGGTGCGCGGTCCATCCTGGCTGGTAGACCGTTACAGCGTTTCCATTCGTCCGGAGACGGTTTCGGTAACGGTATCCGGCTCCCGCCCGGCATTGCGGCGGCTGGGCAAAAAAATGCTCGTCGGCGATTTGGCCCTCGTGCGGAATCGTGTGGTGGCCTTTTTGAATATCACGTCCGCCAGCATCACGGCCGACCATTGGGTGGCTCATCATATCCATTATACCATGCCCACCGGCATCGGCCTTTTGAAAGGCCCGCGCACCGTCCTGTGTAAAATCGTCTATCGTGCTTCGGTGGCACCAGCGGCCACACGGCCGGTTACTCCCGGCGGTCCATAACTCCAAATAGTCCGCAGAGATAGCGGGCGTGGTAATTTTTCCGGGCAGCCGGCAAAATCGACGGCGTAAATGCCGTCGCTAAAGGAATTGTTGGTGTTGAAAATTCACACCGCAGAGGCCTGCCCGGATTTATTTTCACGCCCGAGATAGCTACGATATTTTTTTGTGCGTTGACAGCAGGTCCTTCGATCCCGTATCATTGATGCAATGTCAAGGGTGATGGAGTTCACCTGAACTGTTTCGGCTTTTGCCGGAACTGATGACTCCTGGCGGTATAATACGCCGGGATTTATTGTAACCTCGGCGGAAATGTTTCGTCGGGGTTTTTGTGTTTTCGGGTGTGCCAGGGGAAATCTGAGCGTGAAAAAAGCGGTATTGATATGGCTATCCATCGGCGTGTTCGGTTTTTTTGGGGCCATGGCGCGTTACGGCATCGCCCGGCTTTTTGGTCGCTTTTCCGCACTTTTCCCGTTTGGAACATTTTTCATCAATATCACCGGCTGTTTTTTTCTGGGATGGTTTCTGACCTGGGCCCAGCCACGGCTCAATATTCCCGATCCGATTCGGTTGGGTATCGCCGTTGGCTTTGTCGGCGCCTATACGACGTTTTCCACCTACATGTTTGAATCGGATCGGATGTTAAGTGAAGGGCAGGTCATGCGTGGAATGCTATACATTCTTGGCAGTGTAATGATTGGAATTATCGCGGTGCGACTGGGTATCGTGCTGGGACAGCGTATGAGTTAGCCTGAACCATGACGGGGAATGTTATGATTGGTGAAAAGGTTCTCCTGAGACTCTATATGCGAAGTGCGGACCTTTATCATTTCGCGCCGGCGTATGAGCGTGTTGTACAGCAGGCGTCCAGGTGCAAGCTGGCGGGCGTGACGGTGCTACGGGGAATTATGGGGTTTGGTTCCCGCGGTTTACTTTGCCATTCCGAGTTCAAACTGGCAGGCGACTCGCCGGTGATTGTGGAATGCGTGGACGACAAAGACAAAATTGTGGCCTTTCTGGCGGATATTACGCCAAAACTGGTCCATCATGGTTTGGTGACGCTGGAGCGGGCGGGAGTGGTGATGTACCGCTCCGGAACCGCGGAAACTCACCATCAATTGCGGCTTTTAAGTACGGTTACACCATTAAGTACCTTGCCTGACATACAAGAGGTGTTAAACATGCACACTGATTCCACCGGCGTTTTATTACGAATTTTCATCGGCGATTCCGACAGATATGAACATCAGCCGCTGCATGAGGCCATTATTAATAAAGCTCGCGAACTTGGTCTGAGCGGCGCTACTGTTTTGCAGGGATCCATGGGCTTCGGCGCCAACAGCATCATTCATAATGACCGGGTACTGGTCATGTCCTCGGATCTTCCACTGGTTATTGAAATTGTGGAAAGCCGCGAGAAAGCGGAAAAATTCCTGCCGCTGCTTGATGATATGGTTCAAGGCGGCATGATCACGATGGAGGAAGTCCGCGTCATCGCTTATCGTCATAACCCCGCGGCCACGGAAAAAAAGGCCGGATCGTAAAACTCCCGGCCTCTTTTTTATGGAATGTCGTCATCGGCCCAGGAGTCGCCATGCGGAAGCGGCCAGCTTCCGTCAGTATCTGGGCTATATGATCACGCTGTCACGAATTATTTTCATGCTTCGAGGTATCCGGCAAAACGGACATGAGGAACTGTGAACGGTTACGTCTATCGTTTCTGTTACCCCGTTTTGTATTCGGCGACTTTGTAGACTATGAAACTTATAACTATAACCACTATGCTGTCACCAGGTGCGGGGTCATCCGCATAGATTACGGCTTTTCATGCTGGCATGGGAAAATGTAATTTTTCACGTTTGGCCGCAGACCTGTAGCCGTTAACGGCTACAGGTTAACGAGGCGCCGGCCTTTACGGGTTTTTTACGGCTACCCGGCACACCCGGCGTTTTCCGATTTGCAGGATCGGTGTTTGCTGTAAGGATACCTGGATTCTCGGATCACTGATTTTCTGCCCGGCAAAACTTACCGCACCGCTTTCCACCAAGCGCCGCGCCTCGCTGGTGGAGGCTGCAAAATCCACCGCCTTTATGAGTGTCAGCAAGCCGATGTGTCCTTCTTTCAGCAATGCCGGATCAATTTCCCGAGTGGCAATGTCCTGCGGCAACTGGCCTTCGGAAAAACGCCGGCGAAAATCTTCCGCGGCGGCCTGAGCCGCTGCGGCCCCATGGAATTGCTCCACAATACTGCGGGCCAATTTTTCCTTGGCTTGCCGGGGATGGGTCTGCCGGCCATCCAGCAGCGTTGCAATTTCCTCCGGGGATAATGTTGTGCAGAGTTCAAACCACTGCTTCATGGAAGTATCGGGAAGACTCATGATTTTCCCAAATTGTTCCGTCGCGTCCTCCGCCACGCCTACGTAATTTCCCAGGGATTTGCTCATTTTCTGCACGCCATCAGTACCGCATAGAATAGGCATAATCAGCACAATCTGCGGCGCCAGCCCCTGCCCGACCTGCAAATCCCGCCCCACCAGATTGTTAAAGGTCTGATCCGTTCCGCCAAGCTCCACATCCGCCCGGATCATTACCGAATCCCAGCCCTGCATGAGCGGATACATGAACTCATGGATATAAATGGCGTCACCGGCTTTATGACGCTCGCTGAACGTGTCGCGTTCCAGCATGCGGGCCACCGTCATCTGCTGCGCCAGACGCAGGGCATCGGCGAAATTCATAGTCGCCAGCCATTCACTGTTACGTCGAATTTCAAGTTTTTCCGGGCTGGTATCCAGAATTTTTCCCGCCTGGGCAAAATAGGTTGCGGCGTTGGTATCCACCTGTTGCGCGGAAAGTATTGGACGCGTTTTCTTCTTGCCTGTGGGATCGCCGATCATGGCGGTAAAATCACCAATAATCAGCACCGCCCGGTGGCCGAGGTCCTGAAACTGTCGCATCTTCCGCAACACCACGGCATGCCCCAGATGTAAATCCGGGGCGGTGGGGTCCATACCCAGTTTGATGCGCAATTGCCGCCCCTCCTTAGCCGCCTGAGCCAGGCGATCCTGTAATTCTTGCGCGGAATAAATATGATCTACCCCCTGAAGTAACATTGGCATTGGCGTTTTCATGGGACTATTAGCACTGGCTGGTGGGGTCATTCGTAAGCTCCATCATTAACCGGAACATAGTTTAGCCGATGGCCGGATTTCCGCCACAATATCCATGCCCATCCCTGGCGTTTTACGCACATCTCCATGAACGGTTACAAAAAGGGATTGTGCTTTGCCACATCGGGCAAGTTATGTTCAAATAAGCGGTATGTCTGAACGGTCGCCTGTATTATCTGATCCTGCCGTGTCCTCCGATCCTGGGGTAACCGCGGCCGCCAAATCTGGAAGGTGGCCCGCATGGCTTCAGTTCCTCATCGGTGCGTTGGCGCTGTTGCTGCTGACGCAAATTTCGTATTGGCCGCTGCATACCGCAGGTTATATATGGGACGATGCGGGCTGGCTGGTACACAATCATTTTGCGCATCATTGGCGGGGCTTGTGGAGTATATGGTTGAATCCGAAAGCTTCGATTCAATACTATCCGCTGGTTTTCACCGCGTTTGTGGTTCAGTGGCACCTGTGGGGCGCTGATGCTTTCTGCTATCACCTGGTGAATATCTTCCTGCAGGGGATAAACGCAATATTGCTCTGGCGCATTCTGGTGAAATTGAATCTCCACGGCGCCTGGATCGCGGCGGCGATCTGGGCCATCCATCCTGTGCAGGTGGAAACGGTGGGGTGGGTAGTGGAGCAGAAGAGCTTGTTGTCGGCGTTTTTTCTCTTTCCGGCGATCCTGGCGTGGATTCGTTTTGCCGACTTGCCGGGAACGCGCCCGGCCACGGTACCCTTTCTTACCGCTTATTTGAACATAACTTG
>JAJZKY010000068.1 GCA_021803885.1 Planctomycetota bacterium | reverse complement strand
ACGGGCGAGCTTGGCGTTTATATGTGGGATGATTGAAGTGAATGATGGTTGTCGCAGGGAGCTTTTTAATACGCGTGATCAACATGCTGTCTTTTACCCAATTAACCTTGTATGTGAAGGCGATTTTATCACCTACCGCCAGATGAGCCACCGAAACGGTTTTGGCGAGTTGACAGGGCATGGTCATGGCCGCCATGGGCGTGGCTTTACCGCTTATTCCCATCCAATTGGGCACCGCCTGCATCCTGATCATCATGCTGGGTGGTCCCTGCATGGGTACAGGCAAGGATCGGATAATTCCCTTGAGGTGGTATACATACGTGATGCCATGTTGGTGGGCATTGCCGGCTTTTTTGGATTTGCAGCCGGCGATTGGCATGCACAACGCGCCCAGCGACATGGCGATTAAAAGTAGATGGCGATACATGCGGTTCTCCATGGATTAGGGTGAAAGTTGGCGGCTGCTCGTTAGCGGTGGTCCTGAGAGCCTGGTGGGCCTACGGCCAGCGTTTGCACGCTGCGGACTAAATCTGACCCGAGCCAGGCGGCGATGGTGTTGGGCGTGCGGCATTGCGGGCAAGTGATGGATGCGGCCCGATAATCCTGGCGGCAATGCGGACAAACTCCCTGGTTGGCAAAAAGATCAAATTTCTGCCGGCATTTGCCGCACTGGAAAAAATCGCCAACCGGCGGTTCCAGATTGCAGGATGGGCAATGGGCGTGGGGGTGGGTGGTGGTGGGGATGTCGGAGGGGTGAATCCGGCCACGCTGCTGCATTCGCAGACGCGATCCAAGTTGAAATCCTTGCCAGGCATTGATGATGAGAAATACGCCCATGAGCAGCAGGTAAATGCCTCCAAAGCCATTCCCCTGGGCCAGCAACCTGACCAACCAGAGCATTCCCACCGCCGTCGCCGCCATGCCAATGCCCGAGGCAATCTGCAGGGAAAGCCCGTCGCCGAGCACAAACCACAAAAGCGACCAGAGAATTTTTCCGCCATCTAGCGGATAGATCGGCAAAATGTTAAAAACCAGCAGAATAAAGTTAATGACATACATCTGATGGATGAATTCCGCGATATTGGCCGAAACGGTCAAACTTCCGGCGAGTGCTGCATGGTTGAGCACCCCTAAAATCGGCCACAAAACCACATTCACCAGGGGGCCGGCCACCACCGTCCAAAGCATCGCGGAAGCCTTCCACGGTGGTTGGCCGAAGGCAATGCCGCCAAATGGCCAGAGGATGATGGTGTTGGCGGTGCCGCCGACAGAGCGGCACGCTAATTGATGACCAAATTCATGGGTCAGCACGATGGCAAAAAGGCCCAGTATAACAAAGAGGTTCCATATCGGGCTGGTGAAGTGGCCCCAAGGCGATTGGTAATCGATGTACACGATGATCAGCCAGCTCCAGTGCACGAACACGTCGATGCCGAAGAGGCGAAATATCCGTAATGAGCCGTTGCGAAGAAACATGAATTTTTGGCCTCCAAAGGCATCATCATGGACGATGCGTCGTGTCCTGCATGAATTGTAGGGACTTATCGGTTTAAATAAAAGCGGGACTTGACCAACATGCTGCGGCGCTAAACGCCGTTTGGACACCCATGGCGGACCCAAGGGCCGTTGCCCCCGCCACGACCTTGGGGGCTATGAATCCAGTGGCTCGGCCACGAAGGACGGTTGCGTCGTGGACCTGGGTAATTTATTTGCTCTCCAATCCTTGGTCACCGGCCGCAAACCGATAAACCGCGGTCTCATGATAGCCGCGTTCCGGATGCACGAGAATGGAAGGGAACTGGCTGTGATGTACCGCGTCGGCAAAATGCTGCGTTTCCAGGCAAAACCCGTAATGTTTCAGGTAAGGACCGCCAATGCCGTGAACACTACCATCGAGAAAATTTCCCGTATAAAACTGAATCCCAGGTTGCGTGGTCCGTACTTCCATCACTCGGCCGGTTTGGGGTTCTTTCACCCGGGCAGCCAGGCGAAGATGATGGGGCTGCGGACGCACCACATAATTGTGATCGTACCCGGGGGCAACCTGCGCCATGCGGGAACCGATCGTGACAGGCCTGGTAAAGTCCAGGGGGGTGCCCCGGACGTAGAGAATTTCGCCGGTGGGCAGCAGCGCAGAGTCTGCAGGCGTGTAAAAATCGGCGGCGATAAAAACTTCGTGTCCGAGGATATCGCCCTGGCCCGCTCCGCGCAGGTTAAAATATGAATGGTTGGTCATGTTGATAGGCGTGGTTTTATCCGTTGTGGCGTGAAACTCAATGATCAGGTCTGTATCGACGAGTCGATAGACCACCTTGGCCTGTACGTTACCGGGAAAGCCCTCTTCCATGTCCGGGCTGAAGTAAGAAAACGTCACACCGCAGCCGCGCTGGTCATCGCAGATTTCCGCGCTCCACAATCGAGAGCCAAACCCCTGCGGGCCTCCGTGTATGGTATTGGGGCCATCATTGGCTGTGAGCTTATAGGCAACCTCATCCAGATAGAACATGCCCCCACGAATGCGGTTAGCCACGCGGCCTACGGTGGTTCCCAGATGCGGATGTTTAGCGAGGTAGCCTTCCAGATTGGCCATTCCCAAGACCACATCGGCCGTTTTTCCGGCGCGATCGGGGGCATGGAGTTCAGTGAGCGTTGCGCCATAGGAGGTTACTTTTGCAATAAGCCCGGCGGGGCTTGCCAGCGTAAAAATATCAGCGGTGCGGCCGTCGGGCATTTTTCCAAAGGTTGTGGATGTTGTCTTCATAGTTGGAGTTTTATCGCATAATTGCCCGCTTGGCAATCCTCGCTTATCTTGGCACGGCGGCGGATGATCGCCTGGCATGCCGGCCTTGCGCCCGTCAACGATTATTGCTGCGGTTGCGTAAACGATCCTATGGCCGGCCGGAATTGGAGAATGATCTTGTCTACCGAAAGCTTGCCATCCAAACCGCCGGATCAATTGCCCCCGGCGTTGGGGCGAATTATCAGCGGCATCGTGTGGTCGATTATGGGTGTTCTGACGGTGATTACCGCTTTTCAGATGCGTGATCGGGTGGTTCGCAACAGCCTCCATCATCCGAGGGTTGATGTCAACGATTTTGACCGCTGGATGCACATGTTTCCAGGATTTTTGCTGCACCATGCCAATTTCGTCAACGATCTGTGGCCCATGCCACCATCAACTTTGTATCTGCTCTCTCCTCTGGCTTTATTTACGCCGGCCAATGCCCAGTTCATCTGGATATGCTGCAAGCCCTTGATGGTTGCGGCGATCTTTTACATGGTCATGGCGATGGTTCGCCGTGCCGGAGTGCGGCTGCCGGCTGCCGCCATCGCCCTTCTGGCGGCGATCTGGTTTTGGCCGATCATCGGCGACATGCAGGAGGGCCAGATGAACCTGTTCATGCTCACGCCGATGGTGGCGGGGCTTTTTTTTGCCCAATTGGAAAGGCCCTCCACCGACTGGCTGGCCGGCCTGCTGATCGGTCTGGCGGTATGCATCAAAGTGACGCCGATCATATTTCTTATCTATATGCTCTGGCGAAGGCGATGGCGGGTGGCTTTGGCCATTGTGCTTGGAACTCTGTTCTGGATTTTTCCGGTTGGCGCGATGGCTTTTGGCTGGCATCAAAATTTAATCTGGTGGAAAGAGTGGACCCACATCATGATCACGCCTTACGTACTCAAAGGCGCGGTGAGTGTGTACAGCGGCGAATCCATTCCCAGTTTTTTATACCGTTTGCTCACCCATGTGCCGGCGTTTAAGACGTCCCACCTTGGTGGTCAAAAAAGCTGGTACGTTAATGTGGTTAATTTGCGTCCTGATACGGCGCGGCTGGTGGTACGTGTGGTGCTGGTGATGATTGGCGCCACCGGCCTGCTGTGGATGTACCGCCGCCTGCCAACTTTGCGATGTCGTCGCTACATCATGGAAATTGGAGCAGTGGCGGCATTTATGCTTTGGGCTGAAGAATGGTGTTGGGTTCCCCATTATGTCACGCTGGTGTTGACCATCGCGGCAGCCGCCATGATTGCAGTGGATGCGGAGTCCTCGCGGCGTGCCGCAAAAAGAGCCTGGCTTGCGCTTGGGATCGCCGCGGTGCTGATGCTCTTTACCTCCGATGCGGTAAAAATTTTCGGTCCTCATGCCGCCAACTGGGGGCGCACCGTGGATCCCAGCCTTTTTGCCGGTATGGGCCTGGTACTGGTGATCATATTTGCCGGGTATTCCCGATCCACCGCCTACGGGCCGGCTGTAGACGCCCCAACTGCTGCTGCCGATATCAAGTCAGCGCGGCAGTAACAGATTTTTACAGTTAAAAGGAACGCGGAAAAATTTTTCATGAATCCTCAGGGTCAATCGCACGCAGGCTTGGGCGCTGAGCGGCTGTTGCAGAGGTATGCCCACGACCATCCCGTGCGGTACGTCCATGAAAATGTCCGACGGTACCCCTTCCGATTTTGCCGTGGCCGCAGCGGTTGTCACCACGGCGCGGAGAATAGCCGGCCGGCCGAAAATATGCAGCCGCAATAATTTTTCCGGCTTGCCGTTGGGCCGCAGCCGCTGCTTTTCCACCTGAATGCGAAGGTGAGTGTCCGGTAGTTCCGCCGCCGGTACATCATGCCCCAGCAGGCTTGCCACGTGGCCGATGGTAAAGGTTTTGATGACGCCGCCGGCGACTACCAGAAAAGAGCCTTGCAAAGTCGCAATGCGCTGAGCATGCTCGGTAGGCGGCAAAAAGTTAAGTGCCACGGGAAATCCCAAGTCCCCGGCTTCCTGCATGGCATAGCGCATCCGCGGTGGCATTTCCACCGCCCTGGCCCACTGTCGCGGGATCGGCTTTAATGCTACACCGTCGCTGAGCATGGCCGAGCGAATACGTAAGGATAAACACCGATGCGGATGCCGAATGGCCCTGGAAATAACCTGCAGCCGTACTTGTAGAAGTTGCCGCCGGGCCAGATAGGGTACGAGAGTGTGCTTATCGCCCCCCAGAAAAACCGACTTTGTTTCGGTCATGCAGATTGGCTGCACGGTAACGGTTGGGGCGGGCTTTTTTGCGGCTACAACGCCCAAGCACAGCAGGGCCGCCAACACGATCAGCAGGGGTTTGTATTTCATCATAGCCTCCAGGGGCGGATAGCATGGGGCCGTTAGCCGTCGATGTCGTCGGTGATGGCCGGCTCCGACGGCACGAAGGCGGCAGCTTTGCCCGGTCGCACGTAGAGATGCTGGGCATGGTCCATCAAAAATTCCACCCGCGGTTGAACCTTGATTTGGGCCATAGCCCGTTTCAGCAGGCCCGCCGCTCTGCGCAATCCGGTGCGTCGCGATACGTGAGTAATCAATACCAGGTTGTTGCTCAGTTGTGGTAGAACTTCCATCAGGTCGTCCAAATGCAGATGCCTGCCGACAGCGGCGCGGCGTTTGTGGCTAGAATCAAAAAATGTGCACTCGGTAATCAGGATCTGCGCATCACGAACTCCCGGTTGCAGCAGAGTTTCTCCGAGAGCCGTATCGCCGGTATAGGCTACCAATGGCACATCCACGGTGTAGGTAATTTGTTCGCCGCGGTCTTTCATTTCACGCAGCATATGGCCCGGTAGCCGCTGTTCGAGCAGATCGGGTCGCAGCTTTTCCCGCCGGTCCACCAGCGTATAGCCCAGAGAGGGTACAGTGTGGCAGGTGGCAAAGGCACGCACGAGCAGGCCTTTGCGTAATTCAAACTCATCGCCGACTTCCATCGGGATTATGCGATGCGGCGCCACCTTTCCTTCCAGTGCCGCCCATGCGTGAACAATGCCCGAGACCCCGTCTGCGATTTTGGCGGGGCACACGATGGTGCCGGCAGTCATTCCCTGGAAAATTCGCTGGGAAAGGTAATAGGCTATTCCCGCACTATGGTCAATATGCCCATGGGTCAGCAAACAAAAATCACTGACCAACGCCGGTCGCGGGCACTTGCCAATATCAAAAACTACATTGAGTTCCGGAATTTGCACGGCGCTTTCTTCACCGGCCACGCTATAGCCAACTATATGAAAGCGCGGCGCTTCCACGACCGCCATCGCGGGCAGCAAGGGCACTTGGCGGGGCGCCTCCGTGGCGACCGGATGGGCGGTGTCGCGGGCGGGTTCGATGATGGGACTGGCGGATTTGGATTCAGGATTGGCCATTTTCGGGTACACCATTTCATATTCTTTAATGCGCCACATGTGTGGAGGGCCGGTGAAAATGGGCATATCAACAGCATTTCCCAACCAAAGGCAAAACCTAAATTAACCGATAACCGCACTGGCGGCAATGATTCCGGCGTGGCCATCCGCGCTGCCGGTGACGCCAAATTTTGTGCCAACCCCCGAAAATCAGGCACTAAAGAACCACAAACTGATGGCCGGCGACTGGCGCCAGCGATCGGTCCGCACACAAAAGTTTTCACAAGGTCTGCGCTCATTGGTTTGGTGGTCGTGGTGGAAAGTGGTCGATAAAATGAGGAATGGCATTGGCGACTTGCCAAATAGGCAATTGCCTATTATGCTTATGGGAATAGTAGGTAAATGAATGCTGACGCTTTTGTAATGAAAGAGTTTCAATGACCCATCGACTGACACACTTAAAAGAACTTGAGGCGGAAAGCATTTTCATATTCCGCGAGGTGGTGGCGGAATTTCAAAATCCTGTCATGCTCTTTTCCAGTGGCAAGGATTCGTGCCTGATGCTCCGTCTGGCCCAGAAGGCGTTTTATCCTGGACGGGTGCCATTTCCGCTGTTGCATATTGACACTACCTGGGATTTTAAGGAAGTGTACGAATTTCGCGAGCGCATGGCCCGCGAAAATAATCTCCAACTCATCGTGCATACCAATCAGCAAGCCATTCGCGACGGCATTAACCCCTTTGATTCTGGCAGCGTTAAATACACCCACAATATGAATCTCCAAGGCTTGCTTCAGGCACTGAAAAAATACCAGTTTGATGCTGCCTTCGGAGGGGCCAGGCGCGAAGAGGAAAAGTCGCGGGCCAAAGAGCGCATTTTTTCTTTCCGGGATAGATTTTATCAGTGGGACCCCAAAAATCAGCGACCGGAGATGTGGAACCTCTACAACGCGCGCATCAACAAGGGCGAAAGCATCCGCGTGTTTCCACTTTCCAACTGGACGGAACTGGATATCTGGCAGTATTTGTATTTGGAAAAAGTGCCGCTGGTTCCGCTTTACTTCTCGCAGCCCAGGCCCGTGGTTAAACGGGACGGGTTGTGGATTTATGTCAATGACCATCGTTACCCGCTGAAACCCGGCGAAACGCCGGAAACCAGGACCGTGCGCTTTCGCACCCTCGGTTGCTATCCATTGACGGGGGCTATTGAATCCACCGCGGACACCCTGCCTAAAATTATTGAAGAAATGCTGCTGTTTAAAAATTCCGAACGCGCGGGTCGCGCCATTGACCATGATGAACAAGGCTCCATGGAACAAAAGAAGCGGGAAGGATATTTCTAGCGAAGCGGCATATTTTTATGAATGTTTAGCTTTGCTAGCCTAAGAACGGGAACACCAATATGACCTCTTTAACCACGACCATGCCGGAAGATATCAACGCCTACCTCGCCCGCCATCAGGAAAAGGAGTTGCTGCGATTTTTGACCTGTGGCAGCGTTGATGATGGAAAAAGCACGCTCATCGGGCGGCTGCTTCACGACACCAAAATGATTTATGAAGATCAGCTCGCCGCCATCCGCAAAGACTCGGTCAAACACGGCACCACCGGCGGACAAATTGACCTGGCTCTTTTGACTGACGGTCTTAAGGCGGAACGGGAACAGGGCATTACCATTGATGTGGCTTATCGCTACTTTTCCACCGACAAGCGCAAGTTTATCATTGCCGATACTCCGGGCCACGAACAATATACGCGCAACATGGCCACCGGCGCATCCACCTGCCAGTTGGCTATTATTCTGGTGGATGCCCGTCATGGTGTGTTGCCCCAGACTCGCCGACACAGTTTTATCTGTTCGTTGCTGGGAATTGCGCACCTGGTTGTGGCCATCAACAAAATGGACATGGTGGAATTTTCGGAGGAGCGTTTTAACAAAATTCGGGCTGAATTTGCGGAATTTGCCGGCAAGTTGGAAATCCGCGATGTCCATTTTATTCCCATCTCCGCCCTGCGGGGCGATAACGTGGTGGAACGCAGCACCCAGATGCCCTGGTACAAGGGAGGATCGCTGCTGAACCATCTGGAAACGGTGCATATTGCCGCGGATCGCAACCTCACCGACCTGCGTTTTCCGGTACAGTTGGTGCAGCGACCCAACCTGGATTTTCGCGGATTCAGCGGCGGCATAGCGTCCGGGGTCATGCGCCAGGGCGATCCGGTCATGGTGTTGCCTTCGGGCCGGCGCAGCCGGATTAAATCCATCGTTACCCGTGATGGGGATCTGCAGGAAGCGCAGTGCCCGATGGCGGTGACGGTGACGCTTACGGATGAAATTGACATCAGCCGTGGCGATATGCTCGTCGATCCCGAAAGCCAGCCGCATTTCGGCCATGATTTCACTGCTCATGTGGTATGGTTGAGCGAAACGCCGCTGGATCTGACCGCCAGTTATCTCATCAAACAAACCACGCGCACCGTCCCCGGCGATATCATGCTTCTAGGGGGTGTAGACGTCAACACGCTTGAAGAAAAACCACTGGAAACACTGCACCTCAACGAAGTGGGACGCTGCCGGCTTTCGGTAACGCAGCCCATTGCTTTTGATGCCTACCGCCGCAATCGGGCCACCGGCGCGTTTATCATCATTGATCGGCAAAATTGCAACACCGTCGGCGCCGGCATGATTATTGAACCCGACGATTCCCACGGCCGTGCCGATCCGTGGTCGCCACCGCCGAGCATGCCTGCGGGTCGTCCCCACAGCCGTATTTCGCTGCATCAGCGTGAAGATCGGCTGGGCCAGACGCCCGTGACCATTCTGCTCACCGGTTTAACCGGCTCGGGCAAGGCCACCATGGCCTACGCCCTGGAGGAAAAGCTTTTTGCCACAGGGCACCTGGTCACGGTGCTGCATGGCCAGGAATTACGGCGTGGCATGACCAGCGATCTGGGCTTCACCGCCGACGACCGTTCAGAAAACTTGCGCCGCACCGCCGAAATGGCCCGCATTATCAACGAATCGGGCCTGATCTGCGTTTGTGCTTTGGTGGCGCCGCATGCGGCTGTACGAGAAAAGGTACGGCGACTGGTCGGGCCGGAGCGCTTTCTGGAAATCTATCTCTCTGCGCCGCTGGAAGTGTGCCGGGGGCGCGATACCAGCGGCATTTATCGGCTTGCCGAGAGCGGACAGGTGAAGGGCGTGGCCGGCATCAGTACGCAATACGAGCCGCCGAGCTCCCCGGATCTGGAATTGCCGACCCACATGCTCAGCGTCGATGAGTGTGTTGATCGTGTGGTTGAGCTACTGCGCGACCGCCAATTTTTAAAAACTTAGAACCCTCCAAGACTGCGGACTCTGGGCGCTGGCGAAAGGTGAACGGACCGGCGTACCCAGCGAGGCCCGCATCGCCGTCGGATGCCTGCGGCGACTGATGTACCACCGAGCACTTCAACAGGATAACGGAGTTGGGAGCGGGCGACGAAAAAGCAGCCTGGGTAACGGTGGGGTGGGGCAACATGGGCCAAGAGCGCATCCGATCCCATGCCAGCGCCGGATCAGGCGATGAATCCACGGCAATCCATAGAGGCCTGAGCTTACTTTACGGCAATGGCTCTGCATTAACTGCAAACACCATGACGATGCGGTCCTTTTGTTTCAATGTTTCTGACCTGCGCGCGGCTTTCTTTTTAAAATGCTGCACGTGCCACTTTCAGGAAAGCCACTTTTGGTGCGTCGCGTGGCTCGGCTATTGCCGAACCCATGTGATTGCGGCCGCATGGCAACGCTGCAGTGTTAACCTGACAGTGGCGGTACCCTGGGCGATGCCAGGCAACACCGCGACTTTGCGGGTATTTGCGTCCACGGATGATTCCTTGGCTTGATATCTGCCGGGGGGCAATTTGACATGGACCAATACGCTGGCGGAATTTGATCGCTGCCCTTTCAATCCGTCAAAATATCCGGTGTCATAGTAGAGCACGACCGTGATGATTTTGCCTCCATCATTGCTGGAGGCCAAGACATGACAATGGCTGCGCGCAAGAGCCGTGGAGCCGCGAACGTTCGAGGCCACCATGTTTCCGCGGAGATTCCGCCACACCCAGTAACCATTGTAATTGGCTTCAAATTTGCCCTTGGGTTGCAGCACGCCAAACCAATACGTACCACCCTCAAAGCGGGGGTCCATGCAGTATTGGAAGCAGGCAATGATCTGTTTCATCGGCAGGAACGTGTAGGCCCTGTCCATCAAGTAATTGAACTGACTGTTGCCCGTGTTCCACGCATCGGATTCGGTAAACATCACATGCACCGGCCCCTTGGTGCGCAATTTGCCGCGGGCGTAATGGGTCCAGTACAGCACTTCCTGCTTTTCGCTGCCCGGAGGAACTGCATAAATGTGCCAATTCAGAATATCCGTGTATTTGCCGCAGGCCGCGATATACGCCTTCATGGCTTTAACATCCGGCCCCATGACGTTAAAGGCGGTATTTGGTCCGATGACTTTCAGGCCTGGAACCTTGGCCAGTATGGCTTTGGCGTAACGATCGTGAAATTTAAAATAGCCCGACCAACAGGGAGGCTCGTTGCCGGGCTGCAAAAACTTCAAATACTGCGGGAACTTTCGAGCCGCCATTATCGCTCGGTTAATCTCGTGTTTCCACGTTTGCGGACTCCACGAACTGTAACTCCCATAGCTGTCGTTGCCCATGATAATGCCCTGCATATGGTACTTTTTAAAAACATTCTCCACGATCTTGCGCGTGGGTACATGGTTGATCTGCCCTGTGGCCAGCAAGGCCTGCTGTGAAACGCGATCATAAAAGCCCGTTGGATTCAAGCGGAAAAACCATTTGGCCAACCCGCCACCGTCTTCCACATAAAGCTGCTCCAAGGCAACAATGCTGAAATCCGCAGACCTGATCACATCAATGGTCTTCAGGGAATTCACATTCACCTGCACGTGCAACGGCACTTCATGAATGGCTCCGCGCACTTGCTGCCAGGTCTGGTTACGAACTGGACTGGTCCGGGCCATGGTATGGATCAATCGGTACCAGAAAGTTCCCAGTTGCGGCCAAACATTCCAGCCGTGGGGCACCAGCGTAAAATGGGCATAACCAACATACTTATAACTAGCCCAAGGCCCAAACAGCAACGCCAACACCCGCCCCTTGCCCGCCTTGCGCTGTAATGCCAGCGGGCCTTTGATCGACGGTGTGTGGGCAAAATTCAGCCCTTTGAACAGCCCCGCCCGGACGGTGAGCGCTTTGGCTGCTGGTTCCAAATCTGCTGTGGGATTTTTGGCGAAAAAATGATAAGGCAAAATTTTAGCCAACGGCATGGGTTGGGCCTGCAGGGGACCCTGGAACGGAATAGTCGATTTTCCCCAGACCACATAAATGAACCCGCCGCCGTGTTTGACAAAATGGACAATGGCCTGCTGGGCCCGTGTGGTCATCT
>JAJZKY010000067.1 GCA_021803885.1 Planctomycetota bacterium | reverse complement strand
CGGCGATGGGGCGTTTGATGGATTTTACAGACATTGAGAGTGCTCCTGAAAAATCATTGGCAGCGCCGATGACGCGCTGGTCAACCATGCCGACGCCGGTGGAGTATAGCGTGCAATCGTCGATGCGAACATGCTTGATAATCCCGGTCCGGGCAAGCCATGGCCACAGTAGACTTTACCGTAGCCGGGAAGGCCTTATCATGGGCTGTGGGTATTGGTCGAATTTCATCTGTCAGTGGAGTCCGTGTTGGTGGGTATGCGTAGATTCAAGGGTGAAAGCAAATGGGACCGCCGGCGCTGGCTGGTGCCGGCGATTTTTCTGCTGGCTCTGGCAGTGCGCTGGGAGCGGGCATGGGTAACGCCGGTGGTCAATTCCGATTGCCTGCGTTTTATTGTCATGGCCCAAAGTCTGCCGGTGCATCCCATTCATACACTGCGCACGGATGTCTATCACCCGCTGCAGGCAGTGGTAGGCGGCGCGGTTTATCTGACGATATTTTCCCACCTGATGGCTAATCAGCGTATGGCCTGGATTGCGGCCATGCAGGCGGTGGGCGTGGTGGCCGGGGCTTTCCTGGCGGTGGAACTGTTTTGGCTGGCGCGGCGGTTTGGGGCACCGTCGTGGGCGGCTGCAGCAGCGGCGGTGCTGTGGATCGTGGGGCGAAAAACCTCCGGCTACGGTGCTGATGGTATTTCCGACATGTTATTTTTAAGCCTGCTGGTGGGAGCTGTTCTTTTGGCTATGCAGACAGGCTTGCGCTGGCACCGATGGAAGTGGCTGGTGGCCGGGATGATTGCCGGGCTTAGTTACCTGGCCCGTCCCGAAGGTATAGCGGCGGTGTTGATTTTCTGGGGGGCGTTGGCGATTTACCATGGTTGGCCGTTAACTCGGCTGTGGCAATGGCGGTTGCCGCCGCGCCGCGGCCCGGCTTGTGCATTGGCCTGCGGACTGCTGATGCTGCTGGGCTTTGTGCTGGTCGGTTCGCCGTACATGATGGCCATCGGCAAGTTCACCGGCAAAAAGGCCACAGTTCTCAATGATCTGGTGGCTACACCGCCGGCAGCCATTGTGGGTTCGCGGCCTGCGACTGGAGCCTTGAATGGAGCAGATGGACGCATCACCTCGCCACAAATTGCCGCATTTGAACCATGGCGTGGCGGGATATGGTTTAAGATCAGTCAGGAGCTTGCCGAGACCTTTGGCTGGGTTCCCGGCATCATCATGATTGGTGTATTACTGGCCAACCCCGTATTGCTGGGCCGGCGACGGTGGCGCGGGCTGGTTTTATCCTGGGCTGTGCTGTGGCTGGTGGTGATGATCTGGCTGTTAAGCACTGCCCATTATTTGGCCAATCGACACGCGCTGGTGCTGGTGTATTTGCTGGAGGCGTTGTTTGCACTGTCTTTGGCGCAGGCAGCCTTTTTGTGCGCCAAGGTAAGGCGTGAAATCGGCTTGGATCCATCGGCCAGCGGTGGAATGTACCGCGATCGTGCGGCCGTTGGTTTTGGTTTAATCATTGGTTTTCTCGGTTGTCTGCCCGGCCTGATCAGCCTGACCCACGCGCCGCAGCGTGGTCTGCATTACCTCCGCAACGCTGCCAACTGGATCAATACCTGTACAACTTCCAACGTTTGCGTGGTGGTGCCGCGCGTGGATGACCGGCTTAGCCTGATTGCTTATTATAGTGGTCGGCGTTTTTTGTATCGGCACTACACTGCCAACCACATTCACGTGAAACAAATAGAGCAACTATGTGGCAAGCGACCATTTGTGCTGCCGCTGATTTTTCCGGGCCATGACCGACAATCGTTTCCCCGGCGGATTGGATCGCTGCAAGTGGTGAAGGATCATGGCCATGCGGTATATTTCCGCTCCCGTCATGCGCTACAGGGTGATGTGGCGGTGCTTTATGCCCTTCCGGGGGGCAAGATCATGGGCCATCAATGACCGCAGTATATCCAAAACCCATCATCGGCATGACCGGTGGAATAGGTTCGGGCAAGACCCTCATGGCCCGGGAGTTTGGCCGGTTGGGGTGCCTGGTCATCAACAGTGACGAACTGGCCCATCAGGCGCTAAACCAGCCGTCGGTCAGAGAACAGCTTGCACAATGGTGGGGCGAAAGCATTTTGGATAAAAGCACCTCGCAGGTAGATCGGGCGGCTGTTGGCCGGATCGTGTTCAGCAATCCTGCCCAAATGGCCCGGCTAACTGCCGTGCTGCATCCGCAAGTCGCAAAATTGCGAAAGGAAATAATGACGACGGCGGCGCTGGATTCCAATATCCCAGCCGTTGTATGGGATTCGCCACTGTTGATTGAAAGTGGCCTGCATACGCTTTGCAACGCCATAATTTTCGTAAAAGCGTCGATACAAACGAGAGTCAATCGATTAAATAAGGAGCGCGGCTGGGATGCAGGCGAACTGGCCCGTCGTGAGTTGATGCAAATGTCACTTGACAAAAAAGAAAAGATGGCGCATTATTATATAGACAACGATGGCGATGTGGCCGTCGGCGTAAATCAGGTCCGAAGTATCCTTACCTGGGTTTTACGGGATTTTTCAGCTAAAGGCTGAAGAAACGTGCATTAGCGGCCATGGCATTGGTTTAACATGGACTGCGGCTTGGACCGGCAGCCGTGAGCTTGCGATAGATTGTGTAAGAAACTTTGTATTAATTGCCCGGTATGGCCGATAAGAGACACAGACGAGAGCCTTCATACCAGCCCAGACGAAAAAACAGGGAAACTTTCGAATTACGATAAAGCTGGTGAATGCGGCACTTGTCGCTGGACGAATAAAATGGCCGGGGTTATCCTGTGCGGCGTCTGAAACAGACGGACGGGCACCGGTCGGCAAATTCAGTGCTTCTGAGTCATCCAAATATCCAACAACGCCCCTGAGACCTGCGGAAATTCAACACTAAAAAGAAGTACGTCATAATATTCAGGTTCAAATCAACATGTAATTATCTATCGGAGGTACGCCATCATGGCACGCAGCACCAAAAGTAAAAAGCATCCCAACGCCAACACCGCCGTAGTGGAGCCGGAGAATCCGCTCCTGAGTCAGGAAGAAATTCCGAACGCGTCGGATAACCGCCCCGAGGCCGGCCAGCGGGCATCCGGCGAACAGCAAGACTCGCCGGCCGGCGTGCCCGATTCGGCGGCCGGTGCCGAAAGCAACAGCAACGGCAATGTCGCTCCGGCGGCTAAAAAAATTCTGGATGGGTCCGCCATGATCGGCTCGGCTATTGTCGGCGACGGTGTGAGCCTTGATGACGATGACGAATTTCTGGATGAGGAAACCCATGAAAAATATGAGCAGATCAAACGCAGCGAACTGCACCTGATTGACCTGCAGAAAATGACCGTGGCCGAGCTTCATGAGATCTGTAAAAAAGAGGAGATTGAAGAATTCATCGGCCTGAAAAAACAGGAACTCATCTTCAAAATTCTCAAAAAACGCATCACCGATAACGGCATGATGGTGGGCGAGGGCGTGCTGGAAATTCTGCCCGACGGTTTCGGGTTTCTCCGTTCTCCGGAATACAACTACCTGCCGTGCCCCGATGATATTTATGTTTCACCGTCGCAGATTCGCCGTTTCGGCCTGCGCAATGGCAACATCATCACCGGCCAAATCCGTCCTCCGAAGGAATCGGAGCGATATTTTGCACTGCTGCGGGTCGAGGCCATTAACTTTGAAGACCCCAATGTGCTCACCGAAAAGGTCAACTTTGAAGACTTAACACCGCTGCATCCCAACAAACGCTTTTTCCTGGAAACAGTGCCGGAAGAAGTCAACATGCGCATTGTCGATCTGGTAACGCCCATCGGCAAGGGGCAGCGCATGTTAATTGTCGCTCCGCCGCGCACCGGCAAAACCGTGCTCCTGCAGAAAATGGCCAATGCCATTTCCACCAATCATTCTGATGTTTATCTGATCATCCTGCTGATAGATGAACGTCCGGAAGAAGTAACCGAAATGCAGCGCGCCACCAAGGCCGAAGTAGTCAGCTCCACGTTTGACGAACCCGCCAGCCGCCACGTAAGCGTTGCGGAAGTGGTCATTGAAAAGGCCAAACGCCTGGTGGAATATGGCCGCGACGTGGTGATCCTGCTGGATTCCATCACCCGTCTGGCCCGGGCCTACAACACGGAAGTGCCGCACTCCGGCAAAATTCTCTCCGGTGGTGTGGATGCCAACGCCCTCCAGAAGCCCAAGCGCTTCTTCGGTGCCGCACGCAACATTGAAGAAGGCGGATCCCTGACCATCATCGGTACCGCCCTGGTCGATACCGGTTCCAAAATGGACGAAGTTATTTTTGAGGAATTCAAGGGCACCGGCAACAGCGAATTGCATCTGGACCGCCGCCTGGTGGAACGCCGTACGTACCCGGCCATTAACATCGCCGCCAGCGGAACCCGCAAGGAAGAATTGTTGCTGGACAAACGCGAAATGGAACTGATTTATCGCCTGCGCAAAGTGCTTTCCGATATGAACCCCATTGAAGCGATGGAACTGCTGAAAAATCGCCTGGAGAAAAAAACCACCAACCGCGAATTCCTGCTGACCATGAACCTGGATTAAGGGGCCACGCAAAAATAAATTCGTTTTTTACGGCGCAGGAGTTTTGGCTGCCGGCGAGGCGTAAGCGACGCGCATACCTTGCCAATGGGTCTGTAAGGAGCGAACAACGACGCCCACGGCCAAACAAATCAGTCGGAATGTGTGAAGTTATTTTTGCGCGGCCCTTAACCGCATGACGACGGTGGTGCTTGACCGCAGTGTTTACGATCCCGCCTGGCGAACCATATCCATGGCGATACGCTGCCATTCCCACAGGCGGTGAGGCTGGTAGCGGACAGTGGAGATATCCTTCATGATAATTTCCACGTGCATACCGCGAGTCTGCTCCAGTACCTGGCGAAGTTCGTCGCGAACGACGTCCGGCCGCCAGCGGTCCTCAGCCAGTGGTGCCGGGTTGGGCTTGTAACTAAACACGTAATCGGTCCCCACCACGGCCACCGCCCGGCTGAGTCGAATACGATAGTTCATGGATATCTTGCGCAGCCGGGGTATGCGGCGCAGGATGTCGATCTTAAAATCCAACGGTTCGCAGCAGCCGTAGTAATTAAGCCCCCAGCGCTGGAGCCACGGAATATCATGTCGCAGGGCGAATTCCCAGTGCATTTCCGGTGAAACTTCAGAGAATATCTGCGCGTTGGAACAGCCCCAATTGTTTATTGGCCGTACATGCGCAGCATCAAAATTCGTCCCTGGCAAAGCCGTGGTGTAGCCGTAACCTCCGGAGCCTACGCGGGTGTTGTCCGTTCCCAACGATAGCAGATTTTGGGCAATCATCTGATCCAGCCCGGCATGCATGGAAGCGGCGCAGCGTGCCACGGCCTCGTTAACCATTTCCGGACGATCCACCAGATCCAGCATGGCATCCTGCACACCCCACCAGCGGATCAGGTTGTCCCAGGGGGTGTACCAGATGTGCTTGATGCCTTCTTTACGTATCGGCATAATGCCGGCATAGACTTCGCACATGAGCTGGTAGTTGGCTTCCGTGGCGGCCACATCATGGTGTACCACCGCCGGCTTAATTTTCTCAAGATCCTTCGGGTTGATGATCTGCCGGTGAAAGCGACGGCTGATGATGGAGTTGGCGGCATCCGTGCTGATGCTATCCACATCCTCTTCCAGCCCAAAGCCGGTGTTCTGAATCACCAGCGGGCAGGGAAGATAATCACGGATGATCATGTCTGCCGGCAGATGTTGCCATTGATACAAAAGCCGCCGCATGCGAAATTCCTGCTGCTGTGCCCATGGCTCGTCGCAGTGGAGGGTGAGTTCTTCATTCACATTCATCTCGTGCCATGGAATCTCATTGATCCAGACCATGGGACGTACAGACTTTAAATCATTGAGTCTGGTCCACAGCCGCGATGTTTCCGCATGAACCGGTGTCATGGCGATGCACGCCAGTTGGCCTGCCAGCCTGCGCAGAATCTGATGGGAGTTTGTACTGATTTTTGCCGGTGTATCGGTGGGCACTGGAGTGGTGGGCTTTGATTTGGATGGATTCATCATGCGCCCCCGGTGGGTTATGTTTGCATTGCTTCACTGTAAGGTGCGGGACCCCATCTGGCAAGAAAGCTTTTTCTGGCCAGGCTCTCTTTGGCCGCAGACCCGGTGCCACGGCCTGCTTTTTGTCGCCCGACGTTGGAACGTCTATAGCCTCAGACGATGGACTTGCGTTCTCATGGCGTTTTCTTATGATTTTGTGTCGGTTGTTTTAGGAGCATTTCATGTTTGAAGCATTGGTGGTGCATGGTGGCTGGGATGGTCACCAACCGAAAGAAGTTGGAGAAATTTTTCGCAGCGTGCTGGTCCAGGAGGGCTTTCATGTGCAGGTCAGTGATACGCTTGATGCCTTCAATGATGTAGAGCGTCTCAAAAAGTTGGATCTGATTGTGCCGGTATGGACCATGGGCAAAATTACCGGGCCGCAATCACAGGCGGTCAGCGCCGCGGTGGAATCCGGTGTGGGCATTGCCGGCTGCCACGGTGGCATGGGCGATGCTTTCCGCGAAGATTGCGGCTGGCAGTTTATGGTGGGCGGCCAGTTTGTCGCCCATCCGGGCAACCAGATACCCTACACGGTCAACATTCGGGATACCCAGCATGAAATCACCACCGGCTTGGGAGATTTTCATGTGCTAAGCGAGCTGTACTACATGCACGTGGACCCGTGCATCAAAATCTTGGCCGTTTCGCGCATGCCTGCGCCCAATACCACCGGCCCGCACCTGGCTAACGGGGCTTTCGAGATGCCCGTGGTATGGACCAAAATGCACGGCAAGGGGCGGGTGTTTTATTCTTCCGTGGGGCATGACGCCAAAGTTGTTGCGGACGAACCGCACCTGACTATCATGCGGCGCGGCTTCAAGTGGGCCACAGCCGGTAAAGCCCTGGCCCGCGGATAATCGGGATGCCCTGTGCATGGCTGGCGAAGGCCTTTCGGCTGGATTTCCGGTGTCGGCCATTTAGATGCCGATGGGATTGACACTGTCAACTTCAAAGCCTTGGCGTTCCAGGGCTGCTTCGACTTCATCACGCACAGAGGCCTCAACCTCCAGCAAAAAGTCATTAATTTTGAAGCACGTACCCGATACCACGGCCGTGCATGGGATGAATTCGACATCCGTCTGCAGCTTAAGCCCTTTGGAGGCCATACCAGGGATGGTATTAAGGGTTAAGCGCAGGTTGGTCAGCGAATCACCGGGGTAGGTGCCCGGCCGTATCTTAAAAGCAATGCGTCGCTGTACTGCCAGGAAACTTTTGAGCTTGGCGGCCAGCGTGGTTTGGATGGCGGCAGGGTCGGCGGTCTCGGCTTGCTCCACCCGCAAATGCACATGCGACCACTTATCACTTACGCACACGCGCAGCCGCCATTGCTGCTCATCCGGTTTTTCTACATCGCAGATCGCCAAAGCTGCTGGACAGCACAGCTCAATGCACTGGCGCAAAGCCAGGGCCACCTTGTCGGCCAACTGAGTTGCTGCTGCACACGCACGTAAACGGGCGGTCTGCTCAACCTGCATAAATGCTCCAACAAAGCGGGGTGTGCTCCATCTTCAACCCGGGTAGAATCGCATGTAGCATACCGGATTATCAGCGGGGGTTCAAAAATATCGGCGGCTCAATGCTCTACCGCAATTCAAGCCCGAAGTATGGAGACAGTCCATGGCTAAATGATACAATACTTCATTCTGTTGGGAGGAAAATAGCCGCCCGCATCAGCCCCGCACTGGTCCAGGTCATGGGTGCGGCTTGGATGCTGCTTGTGGTCGCCCTGCTGTGACATTGGCAGATGCGGTCCCGGCGGTCGGATCATCCAGACCATACTTTCCGCGGAATTTTATTCAAGGTGTTCTATCGATGTCTAAAATCAATAACACGGTATTTTCCCTGCCGTATCGGCAAATCCATCTGGATTTTCATACCGGTCCGGCCATCCCGGATGTGGGCACAGACTTTGACCCGCAGACTTTTGCTAAAACCATGAAGCAGGCGCATGTGAACTCCGTTACGGTTTTTGCCAAGTGCCACCACGGCCATCTGTACTACAATACTGGTCATGCCGCGCGGCATCCGGGACTTAAGAAAAATCTGGATCTTCTCTCGAGTCAGGTGGAGGCATTGCACCGGGAAGGAATTCGGGCCCCCATTTATATGAGTGTGCAATGCGATGAATTCGCCGCCAACACTCATCCGGAATGGATCGCCAAAAATCCTGATGGATCGCATGTGGGGGCCAAGCCGCTGGATGCGGGCTGGCAGATACTGGATATGTCCAGCCCCTATCAGGATTACCTGTATGAACAGACGGCGGAAGTGCTCAAATTATTCCACCCGGTGGACGGTATGTTTTTTGATATGTGCTGGGATCAACCGTCGGTCTCACCATGGGCGTTGGCGGGTATGGTCCGGGAGAATATCAACCCCCAAAGCGCAGTGGATCGCGCCCGGTATGCAACAATGGTATCGCTGCGTTACATGAAACGTTATTTCGATCAGGTCAAGGCGGCCTCCGGGGCGGCGGGCGTGTTTTTTAATTCCCGTCCATTTGCAAATTTGGCCCGGGAGGTTCAATACCAGACGCAGGCAGAAATTGAAGCCCTGCCCACGGGTGGCTGGGGCTACATGTATTTTCCGATGAATGTCCGTTTTGCCCGCAACTTTGCCAGGCCTTACCTTGGGATGACGGCTCGATTTCATAAATCCTGGGCAGATTTTGGAGGTCTCAAACCGTACGCCGCATTGGAATACGAAACCTCGCAGATGATTGCCCACGGTGCCCGCTGCTCTATTGGTGATCAATTGCATCCGCGCGGCCGCCTGGATCCGGCAGCCTACGAACTCATCGCCAAGGCTTATAGACGGGTGGAAGCGCGTGAACCATGGCTGCAAAGCGCGACTCCCGTATCACAGATCGGACTTTTTCAGGTGAACACGGGGGCCATCAATGTGCTCGATCCCGTCAGCCGTTCCACCGAGGGTGCCACGCGCATGCTCACACAGCTTCGTCACCAGTTTGATCTGATCGATGAAACAGCGGATTTCAACCGCTACGATCTGTTGATTCTGCCGGATGCACCATTGGAAGATGCCAGGTTATTAAAAAAAGTGCAGCATTATCTGCATACGGGTGGAAAGATATTGGCCAGCGGCTACGCCGGGTTGAACGCCGCGGGCACCAAAGTTCTGCTGTCGGAATTGGGTATAGCGGCCAGCGGCCCATCACCGTTTCAAAACATTTATTTCAGGCCTGACAAAAAATTTGTCTCTGCTTTGGCACAGACGGATCATATCGTTTACGATCGCAGCGTGCGGGTGACAGCAGGCCGGGGTAAGGTTGCAGCACAGGTGGTGGAACCTTATTTTGACCGCACCTGGCAGCATTTTTCGTCTCATGCCCAGACCCCGGGATCCGTGCTGTCGCGTTTTGCCGCCGCTGTGGCCACCTCACATACGGCCTACGTCGCGTTTCCTGTTTTTAACAGTTATGCTGCCCATGGAAACCTGCAGTACCGGGAACTGGTGGCGGGCCTGCTCCAGAAACTTCTGCCGCGGCCTCTGCTTACGGTTGGTGGTCCGAGCTATCTGGAAGCCACATTGACCCGGCAACAGCAGCCGATGCGAACCATCGTCCATCTGCTGGCCTATAGCGCCCAGCGCCGGACGACGCAGTTGGATATCATCGAAGATATTGTGCCTCTGACGGATGTGGCCATGGCACTGCGAACCTCGCGTCGACCTTCAGGTGTTTACCTGGCTCCGGAAATAACCAAAATACAGTATACATATAAGAACGGCTATACGCATGTAACTATTCCGCAAATTCGGGGGCACGCAATGATCGTGCTGGATGGCTGTTACCCCTGAATCCGGCAACCGGCCCATTCCCCCAAAAGCAGGCCGCCGGACCTATCGGGTGCGCACCAGGGCGATGGTAGCGGGCCCGCCACGGTCTGATTTGGCGGGCAGGTATTGGGGGAACACGATATGCACGCGGCGGTTTGGATGGGCGAAGCCCGCAGCCAGCAAGGCCGCCTTGATTTCAAAGAGTCGGCGGCGGGCGATGGTGATCATCATGCCCCGCGTGCGGCGGGAGGCCTCGCGGCCGGCTCCCGGCGCAAGCATATCCGCCAGGTAGTTGATAGCCATCCGGGCATGGGCCAGCCGGGTATCCAGCCGGGCAAGCCGGCCGGTGCCCTGATGAATCGCACTGTCGGAAAGACGAATAGCCAGTTCCCCGCGCAATTGGCCCAGTTGCTGCCGGCGCTGGCTCATCAGGCGATTGGCTTGCGCCTCCAACGCGGCGATAAGCTCAAGGCACTGCCGTTTGGTAGGATTGGCACGGCTCGCCGCCACCGCAATGTCCGCAGTAGATATTTGCTGCCGCACCACCACCTGTAACGAGCTGTGATGCCGCAACTGTCTGGCCAACGCTCCTATTGCCAGCCAATCCCGGCTGGTGATGGTGGGGGATCCGGGTGCGAAGTGTAATACTATCGGAGGCTTTTTGACGGCCTGCAGCTTACCGGAGGCAAACAGTGACGCCAGACCTCCTGCAACTTTAAGCGGTGAACTGGCAATGCCTACTGCCACCACCTGGACCAGATCGCCGATGAGCTGGCCGGTAATGGCGGATTGCGAAATATGGCCGGCGCTGATCGGCACGGAAAGTGGCAGGGTAATCGAGCCATCCGGTGCTTCAATAGCGGCAATAGCGACATTCACCGGCGTTGGAAGATGCAGCAGCCTGGCCAAAGCGCCGTGCGGCGGTTCCGAGAGGTTCAGGTTGGAAAACACCAGCTTGGTATGCAAATTCATGCGATGATCGGCATGGAACCGGATGTCGCTGGAATTGTCCAGTGTGCCCCCGCCAAGGGTAACGCCATATTTTTTTGCCAGCGGCGCAAGCTCCGCCAGGGACATTCCGTTGAGCGCCGCTCTGGCCCAGCCCTGCAGATGCGGATACAGATACACTTGCCCATTGGATGAAAACTGGGCAAAAAGTGGCTTGGCTTTTGCCACATGTGGCGGCGGGGTGATTTTCCCGATACTTTTCCCGGCCACCGGTTTTGTTGTCGTCGACGGAACTTTTACGCCCATGGTCGGATTGCCAACTGCGCCGGCATAAGCGATGAGATTATATCGCAGGGGAATATGCGCAGTCAGCGGAGTTGTCCCCAGGTTAAAAATCTGGGCTTCCAGGCCATTCAGCGGAATTTCAACTGGCGGTGTGCAGGTCTGGTCAATATATCGGGCATCTATCCCGCTGATGACCGTTCGTTGAATCAGAAGCTGCCACGGGCGCGTGCCGGCCGGCTGTAATGCTGGATGCACACGCGGAGCCAGCACATGGTTTGCCACCAGGGGCGGTGTCTTTTGCATATTGAGCGGCAGCCCGGCCACGCCCAAACCGGTGGCATCATGCGTGATGCGCAAGGTCAGCTTACGTATATTCAGCATGGGTACGGCTATGGAAAAATGCGCCGGGTCAACGGTTATTTTATCGGCGCTGATGTTCTCAATGCCCGCCATCACCGGCCCATGCGGGGTGTCGCGAAATGCAATTCCGGAGATTATTGCCGAGGCTGAAAATGGCT